>JANQJL010000015.1 GCA_028281675.1 Simkaniaceae bacterium | reverse complement strand
CTTTTTTTCTCTCTTCTAGACCTTTATTGTAGATATAGCGACAGGCGCCTGAAAAGTTTGCTAACTGCCCGTATTGCGCCTTCTTTGGTTTGAGTCGATCTCTTCCAAGTCTGTTTTTTCTCTAATCAGATCTATTCCAGTCTTAACCATCAATGACTTCCGGTATGTATTACTTTATGATACATACTGGAATTATATAAGTCAATGGGAGCGCTTGCGCGATCTGGAGAGTTTCTCCTTTTCTTCTTCGCCCTGATCATTGCCCTCCGATCAGGTGGAGAGAGAAAGTCTCCTCTTCAAGAAACCTAGTGGCTAGTCACTAATTGGAATGAACCTCTGGAGATGACCAAAGATCAGTAAGTTCCGCTACTTCATGCGGTTTTAGGACCTTTCTATCTAGATGAATTACTTTTTTCAAATCCCCTTTCATTGTTCCCAAATCAAAGGATGCAGAAATAGGAACTTTAGCAATAAATCTCGGACTAGCACTGCACTCCTGAAATCGAAGCGTCGCATCAAGGGTAAGCTTTCCACTTTTAGTATCAAGAGAAATCGTAGAACGCTTAGTCCCTGATCGAGAAATGACTGGAGCTCCTTCTAAAGGGCTACCTGGCTCACCGAGTTTACCTTTGATAAGCTTAGAGAAAATAAAGTCATTGTTGATGCTGGCCTCGAGATCTTGGCGACACCCATTTAAAATCTGAAGGGCTTTCTCTGGGGCATATTTCTTTTCTAGTTGTCCATAAAGCTTTGGAAGAACCTCTTCTTTTAATACATCTTGTACCGCATGCGCAAGAAACTTAGAAATTGCAGGATCATCTGTTGATCCTTCACTTCGAAGAGCCTCATACGCTTCATAACTACCGCTAGCATAAAGCTCCTTTAAGCGCACCTCTAATTCTGGAGAAGGGGAAATGTTATGCTTTTCTTTAAACTGCTCCCAAGTTCGATCTGTTGCACTGATCGCTTCCCACCCCTGCTCCATAAGAGGCTTTCCATCAACAATGAAATTCATCCGAGGAACATCTATAGACATTTTATCAAAAAGGTGTTCCTTTTGCTCCTTTAGATCTCCTTCAGGCAGCCCCCCAATATCACTGAAAAAACCCGCTTCAAGCTTATCTTCATATGTGAAATTAGGCTTAGGTAGTGTAGGTCTCTCAGTAGGGAGTGTAGATCTCCCAATCAAGTTCTCCCATACAGAACAGAGTTTTATCCCTTCTTGATCGGTTAACTTATCTCGAGGAATATTAACAACCATTCTTTGAGTTCCCTTCATCTCTTTTAAATCAATCTTCACTGAAAGTGGGAGAGAGGCATACTTTATTGGCATTCCATGAACACTAGCTCCCTCTAGATTTTCTTCCCCTTGCTGACCCTCCCGCTTTATAACTAAGTCTTCTGATGTAAAGTTCAGGGTATCCGCTTTGGTATCAATCACCCAAGTAGAAGTATTCTCTGCTAGCATAGAATCTGCAATAGCAGAATGTGAAAGAGGGCCCTCTTTTTTGTCTAACCTTCCATCGATAAGCTCTTTACTCGCGTTATGACGAATGGTGTTAGGAAGCGTTTGGTGCATTAAATCTAAAATCTGAGCTGCCTTTGCTTCACCATATTTTCCTGCTAACTCATCACAAAACTTGGGAAGAATCATCTCTTCAATACTATTTTCTAGATTTTTATTAAGACACTCATATGCCTCACGAAGTTGCTCATTCCCTTCATTGCTATGGATATACTGCTTTAAAGCCTCAAATGTATTCTTCTTTAGTAGATCTCTCAAAATTGGCTGATGCTCAGTCTTAGCTCCATTTATTAGAGCTTCTCTAGCCGTCTCATTGCCCTTTACTTGTTGAAAAGCTCGGTCATGAAAGGACTGGCCGTCATAGATATAATGATTCCTTTGCACATCAGTAAAAAGCTCGCCTAACATTTTCTTTTTTTCAGTTTGAATATCTCCTTTAAGACTCGCTTGTTGTCCTTCATCAGGAGCATGAAAAGCATCTAAGATTGCCGATACCCAAAGGGATGATGTTAGGGAAACAATAGCTAAAGCAACCTTACCAATTCTTGTTAAAATCGAATCCCCATCTTGTATAAAGGTATTGCTTTTATGTGGATTGATTATTTTATACTCACGGTTTTGAAACGTTGAAGCCTTCCCAAAATTTCCAAAAAATTCTGAGCCCAGTTTTGTCGCATGATCAATCATTGTAAAATGAGTTTGAGCACTTGCCCCTTCCATAAACGTTCTATCTCCTCTCCTTATAATATTTTAATTATAACACATATATAAATAAAAATCTAACTCATTTATAAACAGAAAGTTATAAATTATATATTAATCTTAAATGATTGATAATTAGAAATTTAAACGAAATAAGAAATTGTAAATAAATTATTAAAAAATGATAAATTATATTTTATAATTTTGAAAAACGGAAAAGAATATTAAGTTATTCGAAATCAATTGGTTAAAGGAGCAACCAGGTCCCTAGCGCTAGATAGATCAGGGTTGTAAGGACGTCAGCGAACATTAGGACAACGGGGCCTGCTGCAACGCGGGGGTCCCATTTCCGGTTATGGAGAAGGAGGGGGATTGTGGAGCCAATGGTTGAGGTGATATAGACCGAGGCCATAATTCCGAACATAATGACAAAACCAGGAGCCAAGCCATCTCCCCAAAGAAGGGAGACGGCTCCAACGATAATACCTGAAGTGATGGCAAGAAGTGCAACAACTTGCCACTCATGGATGAGCGACCCAATGGTGTATTTCCAGCTACGGTGGCTTTTCTTGAGGAGTTGCATGCTCTGTGTCATCGATTGCATGGAGATCGACTCTGAAAGGGTGAGAACAAGAGGAATAAACATCGCAAGGAGGAGAACTTTTGCCAAAACAATTTCAAAAACGCGAGAAATAATCGCACAGGCAAACCCTCCGAACATATTGCAAAAAATCCATGGCATTCGGGAGCGGTACCCTCTCCAAGAGCTCGGTTTTCTTTCCTCTTCAATATACATACCAATCATTTGAAAGATATCGGAGCGACGACGCGCTGAGGCTATATCAACTTTCTCTTCAAGATAGAGCCCCACATCGATCACTCCAAGAAGGTGGTTTTTATCATCAACAACAGGGAGAGCTAGGAGATGATGTGTCTCAAGGAACTCCATCGCATCTTGAAGAGTTTGATCCCCTTTTAAGCTAATAAGATGCGCACTCATGATTTCAGTAATGGGAGTTTCTGGCTCTGCTAAAAGGAGGCGGCGGGTAGGAACAACTCCGATCAATTTTCTCTCTTCATCGACAACATAAATATAAATAATTTCATCAGTAATGTGTTTATCACGAAGGTAACGGAGAGCTTCTTCAATGGTATGTTCGACATGGATGGTTGTTCTGACCGGTGCAATAAAGTCACGAAGAGGTCTAGTTAAATCTTTTTCTGTCATGTCAGGAGGTTACTCCTTTTCCCATAAATGTCAATCCTGTAAACTCCTCTCTTATGAGCCAATTGCAACGCTCCCGGTGGTTGCTTTTTGGCTCTTTTAACCGGCTACCGGGAATTTTGTAATTGGCTCTTATGAGAAAAGATACAGCATGGAGTCGGGTTGGAAAATGGTATGATGAAATTGTCTCCAGAAGGGGACATACCTATCATCAAGAGGTCATTTTCCCTGAGCTCAAAAAGTGGTACAAATTCAAGAGAAGTGATGCTATTTTAGATTTGGGGTGTGGCCAAGGAATCTTAGCACGTGAGCTCCCTAAAGGGGTTGGTTATGTGGGGATCGATGCTGCAAAACCTCTGATTCAAAAGGCAAAGAGGTATTCAAACCACCAATTTTCGGTAGGTGATGTATGCAAACCCCTTAAAATCGAAAAAAAGGATTTTAGCCACGCTTTTATTATTTTGGCGCTTCAAAATATGAATGAAGGGGAAAAGGCAATTGCAAATGGTGCCAAGCACCTTCGAAAAGGGGGGAAACTGATCCTTGTTCTCAATCATCCTTGCTACCGCATTCCCCGCCAATCAAGTTGGGGAACTGATAAAGGGAAAAAGCTTCAGTACCGCCGTGTTGATCGGTATCTCTCAACCCTAGAAATCCCGATTCAAATGCACCCTTCCCAAAAGGAAAAATCAGAAAAAACTTTTTCTTATCACCACCCTATTTCTACTTATGTACAGTGGATGGTTAAAGAGGGCTTTTCTGTGACGAAACTGGAAGAGTGGCGCTCGCATAAATCAAGCAATGGGAAACAGGCTAAAATGGAAAATCGCGCAAGAGAAGAATTCCCTCTTTTTCTTGCGATAGAAGGGACAATTCGATAAGGTTATGCTATGTGTGGAATATTTGCTTATATCCGTTCTCGCGAAGAGCTAAAAGGTAAACTGAATCCTGTCGACGTCTGCATCAATGGACTTAAGCTTTTGGAATACCGCGGATACGATTCGTCTGGAATTGCAGGGATGATTGATGGAAAAATCCGTGCCTGCAAACGGGCGGGAAAAATCGGCGCCCTCCAAGAAGCTGTTTATAATGAAGAGCTTCGTCTCGATAGCGCTATCGCTCATACCCGGTGGGCCACACACGGAATTCCCAACCAAGAAAACGCCCATCCCCATCTTGATGAGGAAGAATCGCTTGCTGTTGTTCATAACGGAATTATTGAAAACCATAACGCCATTCGTAGTAAGCTCCAGGAAAAAGGGCTGACTTTTCATTCTGATACCGATACAGAGGTCATCGCTGCCCTTGTCTCTTATTACTACAATGGGAATCTAAGGAGCGCTGTCCAAAAAGCTTTACGCGAACTCCATGGTTCTTTTGCCATTGCCCTCATCCACGAGGATCATCCCAATGAAATCATTGGGGCCTCAAGAGAAAGTCCCCTCGTTGTCGGAATCGATCAAGAAAATGGAGAAACCTATCTCTCTTCAGATGCCAACTCTTTTAATGGGAAAATTCTCGATATTCTCTACCTCAAAGATGATGAGGTGGTTGTCTTAAAGCATAACGCTTTCACGATCTATAATTCTCATGGGAAAAAAATTGAAAAAGAGCTCCAGCGGATAGAATTTCAGGGTATGGCTATTTCAAAAAATGGGTTCGATCATTACATGCTCAAAGAGATTTTCGAGCAACCACAAACTGTTCAGCAATCAATGCTGGGTCGTTTTAAAGAAGAGTTTGGAACGGCTGAATTTGAAGAACTCAGCCTCTCTCCTCAAAGACTCCAGTCGATTAACCGGATACTTATCCTAGCCTGTGGAACATCCTGGCATGCAGGATCGATTGCCGCTTCCATGATGGAACACCTCGCAAGGATTCCAACTGAGGTAGAAATCGCCTCTGAATTCCGCTACACCAACCCCATTATCAATGAAGATACCCTTGTTCTAGCTATTAGCCAATCGGGAGAAACAGCTGATACGATTGCCGCTGTCCGCGAAGCAAAGGCGAAAGGGGCTAAAGTCATTGCAATTTGCAATGTTGACCACTCCACCCTTGTTCGGGAAGCTGACTCCTCCCTCTTTTTGCGGGCAGGTCCTGAAATCAGCGTTTGCTCCACCAAAGCCTTTACGAGTCAACTCACCGTCCTTGCTCTCTTTACCCTCTATATGGCCCGCCTCCGCCACCTCAGTAAAGAAGATGGACAGCAGTTTTTAAAAGAACTCAAACACCTTCCGACAAAGATTACACAAGTTCTTGCTCAAGGATCTCAAATCGAAGCCCTTGCTGAAAAGTATGCGAAGTTTGAACATTTCTTTTTTATGGGACGTCGCTATATGTATCCGACCAGCTTAGAAGCAGCTCTAAAACTGAAAGAAATCAGCTATCTCAACGCAAGTGGCTACCCTGCCGGAGAAATGAAACATGGACCGATAGCCCTTGTCAATTCCGATCTTGCTGTCATTGGCCTCTGCGGCAATATCCAAACGTTTGATAAGATGATGAGCAACTTGATGGAGATCAAAGCCCGTGGCGGCGAGATCCTAGCCTTTGCTCCTAAGGGAAAAGAAGAAGTGCTAACCATTACCAAAGATGTCCTCTGGATCCCCAAAATTACCGACCCCCTCGCTTCGATCCTTTACTCTGTCGCTGGGCAACTCTTTGCTTACTATATCGCCAAACTCCGCGGGACCGATATCGACCAACCCCGCAACCTTGCTAAGTCAGTCACCGTTGAATAAGCGGCGGCACTCGGACGCTTCTTGGTTCTTATTTTAAGAAGCTGTGCTCTAACAGTCAGTTAGCTAGCATTATTATTTAAACGATTTCTAGGTAAACATGTCCTACTTTGCTCTGACACACTTTTTTATGCATCAAAATCATAAGAAAATCTGAGTATAGGGCAAAAAAAAACTCATCAAAAATCACTATTTCACTAAGATTTTGAATAAGTTCTTAGGGGTAAAAGCTAGCGCCACTCATCAATAAGGTTAGCAACAAGGCCACTCCATCCCGTTTGATGAGAGGCGCCAAGGCCACGGCCGGTATCCCCATGAAAATGTTCATAGAAGAGGATATGATCGCGAAAGTTGGGATCGGTTTGAAGCTTCTCATAGTCGCCATAGATAGGGCGCTTGCCTGATTCATTGAGCTTAAAGAGATTGATCATCGCGTCGGCATAGTATTTTGCCATTTCATGAAGCGTTGTTTCATTCACTTTAATAAGGGAGCTGGCATATTTATCGAGATTTTTAAGAGCTTCAATAAAGAGAAAAGAGGTGGGGAACCAAATCGGCCCTCTCCAGTTGGAGTTCCCACCCATTAGGATAGACTCTGCCTCACCTGGCTCATATTTAACACGATTATCGAGGAGCTCGTAAGGATTTTTCTCGTGGTATTTGGAAAGACTTCGAAGCCCATAGTCGGAACGGAACTCTTCAGGATCCCAGGCTCTTTTTAAAATGCGCTCGATCTTATCTGTTTCCATCAAGGTGAGAAGGTACTTTGTCTCCCCATTTTCTTCGATGGGAGTCACGCACCGTTTACAAAGGTCGGGACGATTCTTTGTAAACCACCGAAAGCTACTTGCAAACTCTTTAAACTGCTCCAGATCTTCCGCTTTGATGCAATCGACTGCGTAGAGGGGGATAAGCCCTACAAGTGAACGGACTTTTATCCGCATATGCTTATCGATCTCTGTTGCCTTTAAAACGTCATAAAAAAAGCCATCCTCTTCATCCCAGTTTTGGATTTTCCGATTTTCTGCATTGACAAGGGCATTGGCGATATAGACAAAATGCTCAAAAAACTTAACCGCCATCCCTTCATAAACAGAGTCTTGTTTTGCAAGCTCTAAAGCCATCCGCATCAAGTTGATGCAGAAAAAACCCATCCATCCTGTTCCATCCGATTGCTCAAGTTCTCCTCCCCCAGGAATAGCCTGACTTCGGTCAATAACGGTGATGTTATCCATCCCTAGAAATCCCCCCTCGAAAACGTTATTCCCGTTAGTATCAACTTTATTGACCCACCAGACAAAGTTGAGAAGGAGTTTATGGAAACACTTTTTCAGGAATTTGTAGTCCCCCTTTCCCCCCTTTTTCTCTTCCATATAAAAAAGACGGAGAGCTGCCCACCCTTGAACAGGAGGATTCATGTCAGAAAATTCCCATTCATAGGCTGGAATCTGCCCATTGGGATGTTGAAACTGATCGAAAAGAAGGTACCAGAGTTGCTCCTTAGCAAATTTCATATCGACAAGGGAGAGCGAAATACAATGGAAGGCTAAGTCCCATGCTGCAAACCAAGGATACTCCCATTTATCGGGCATGGAAAGAATCCGTTTTGAGATGAGGTGTTTCCAGTGAGAGTTTCGAATAGTATAGCGGGAGCTTGGAGGAGGCGCTTCAGCCCCATCCCCTTTGAGCCATTGATTCACATCGTAAAGGTAGATCTGCTTGTTCCAGAGCATTCCCCCAAGAGCTTGGCGCTGAATCATTTTTTCTTCATCGGTTGCTCCCTTTGGATGGATTTTTCCGTAAAATTCGTCGGCTTGCACCTTCCGCTTATGGATAATCTCTTCGACCCCTGTAAGGGGGTGATCGAGCTCAGCGTTGGTAAAGCGCAAGTAGAGCGATTCGGACTCTCCTGGAGGAATCTTAAGATCGCGGAAATAAAAACAAGCCTTCGTTCCTGTTTGCTTAGGGTTAACCTTATCCTTTTCTCCAAGAACAACATAACGATGAAAGGCATCTTTAGTGTAGGGGTTCCCCCCTTCTTCTCCATAAATATACGCGCGGTTGGTCTCATTGTTCGTAAAGAGAACCTCTGCCCGCTCATCAGCATAAAAATACCGTTTCCCCACATGATAATCAAAACTCAGTCTCGATGGAGGTATCATCATAGAATCATCAGCCTCGATACAATGAGAATGCACGGGTTCATGGCGACTTCTCTTGAGAACTGGCTCCGGTTCCCTTTCTTCTTTCCAACTCCAGGTATTCCGAAAAAAGAGCTGAGGAATGACATGGATTGACTCCTCTTTTGAAGAATGGTTGAGGATGTCGATCTTAATACAAATATCGTCCTTCCCTTCTTTGGCATATTCTATCGTGATATCGAAATAGCGATTTTCATCAAAAATCCCCGTATCAATGAGCTCATATTCCTCCTCCTCGACGGAGCGGCGGCGGCTTTCAGCAGCAAGCTTCTCATAAGGGTACTCCGCGCAAGGGTATTTATAGAGATAGCGCATATAGGCATGGGAAGGAAGGGAATCGAGATGGTAGTAGTGCTCCTTAACATCCTCTCCATGATTGGCCTGCTGAGTCCCCAAACCATATAATCTTTCTTTTAAGATGGGGTCTTTTCCATTCCAGAAAGCCTGGGTGAGCACAAGGACTTGATAGCGGTCAGAAATCCCTGCAATTCCATCCTCTCCCCATCGATAGGCCCGATAGGGAGCCATCTCATAGGGGAAGTGGTCCCAGGCATTCCCATCTGGGCTATAGTCCTCCCGTACGGTCCCCCAGGAGCGCTCTGAGACATAGGGCCCCCATTTTTCCCAGGGATCGACATCTCCTCCTGTCTGTAAAAGGCGGAGCTCTTCCTCTGAAAATTCAATAAATTTTTTATCATTTTCCATACCTCTTTTCTATAATAATACTTTTAATAATAATATTTAAAATTTTAATATTATATAAAAACATAATAATAAACTGTTTAGTTATTAATTTATCCATAATAATGTTATAATATAGTGATAATTATAATAAGGAGATAAAAAAAGATGGCTAATGCAGTCTTTCTTCCAGGTGTTAATGCTGCAGTCAATGGAATTTTTGGTCCATGGGCAGCCCTAGTCAATGGAGGCATTGCTCTTGCGAATGTCGCTCCTTGGCTTGGAGAACTTACTCACCTTGTTGGTTCAGCGTCAGAGCCCATTAAAGCACTTCACAAAGCTCTCGAAGCGCTATATAAAGCCTCGCTTGCAAATAACTTTGAAGCATTTCAAGAAGCAGCTTATGACGTTGAGCAAAAAATAGGTGAACTCGTTAGCGCTCCATCAAAAGATAATTTTAAAAATTACAGTCGCTTCCAAACTTGGGAGACTTATCTCAAACCACTAGTAGATCTTAAAAGTGAGCTTGAACATTTTAGAACTCGCGGTCTAGATGGCTATGACTCTTCACGACTTGAGCACCCCCTTACAAATGCTGTTAAATTTATGAATGGAGAAATCAAAGCTCATACAGGAGCTATTAATAAGGCCCTTAAAACTGTAGTTTCCGAAGCAAAAAAAGTTGCTCGTCAGGAATTCAGTGGAATCTTAGAAGGAGCTCAAAGGGATATTATAGCAAAGCCAGAGCTTTCTCCCCTTCAAACAATTACCCATGATCTTATGAAGTTTCGATACAATCGAGAAGGTTACTTACCTGAATATGTTTCAGAAACACTCAGAGGAGATCTCCATTCACTTGAAAGAGCGCACCCTGAGTTTAAGGGAGTCCATGATTATGTATTGAGAGAAGTTCAACGAGAAGGGGAAACGCTTGTAACCTCGTTAGATACTCACCTTGTCACATATATCCGTGCAAACATTGTCCCCAAACTTGATGGCCCACTTCTCCATAAAGCCTATTATGATGCTGCTCTACAGCTCAAGCATGTAGCTAAGGGTTGCATTACAGATAGTAAAGAGGAGCAAATTGCATGGGGAAGAGATCGTCTACAAGAAAGCATTACAACACCAAAAGCAAAAGGAACCCTTTTTGCTGCGGTCTCATACAGCTTAGAAATACGGCATTTTAGAGAACTTGAAAAGCTAGCTTTAACACCCCTCTCTTCCGTTGAAGATATCAGTGCTAAGGTTCAGCAAGTCATTGCCCTTTTGCAAAAGCATCCAACCATAAGTATGCATCCTGAGTTTAAACAGGTAATGAAAGGTTTGATAAAAGGTTATATCGACACTACTCGTCGTAAGTTAGGAAATGGTTTCATCGAAAAACTACAAGCCGTACACCGCGCTAATTCTCAAGAAGATGTAGGTGGTGCCCTTATGATTCTTAAAGAGATTCTCTCTGGGGCTCCTCAAAGAGAGGGTCGAGGTACTCTTCTCCAAGATGGTATAGATGCTGTTCGAGCTCAAGCGAAGCGCTTAGGAGCTCCAGCCGCTGTCATGGACCAGGTTAGCCACTTAGCAGACATTGTTGGCAGCCAAGTTGATAGTCTTATGGGTTCTTCATCAGAATCTCAAGATAGCTCCTCAAAGACCCCTTTAATAAAATTCCATGAGGACTTAGCAAGATTTAGAGGGCAAGGAGAAAAATATAACCAAAGAAATGTTCAAATCGTTCTCGATGATGATTTACGGGGAATTGAAGTTGCTTATCCTCTATTAAGTGGATTAACAAAATATGTTCGGGATCAAGCCCAAGCCCGCAGCGAATCACTTGTAACTCGCGCTGATCGGTATATCAATGAGTTCATCCATCGTAAACTTAGACCTGGAGGAAGAGGACAAACTCTACATCAAATTGCTCTAAGACATGAAAGTAGCTTTCATCAAGCTCTATACCATGCAGCAGAAGCAAATCATATGCTTGGAGAAAGTGATCACCGGGTAGATCGTGCCGATCAAATCGCATGGGGAAAGCAGTTTATGAGCAAAACCCCTTCCGAGCAATCTCCTATTGTCTTATGGAAAGCGATTGGGTTTATTATGGAGTTAGATGGTCTAGAAAGCGTTGTTAGTCACCTACAACATACTAGTGTGGATTCAGAAGAAGAAATCTCTCGAAGCCTTGACATCGCCCTAGTCTATCTAGAAGCTAACCCTCATATTCAAGGCTCAAGAGAGCTTTCACACCAAATTACAGCGATGGTCATTCCATTGATCAATGCAACCATCGACAGCGGACAAAGACTGCGCTCGCGCGCAGCTCAGGCTGAAATTCGAGCAAAGACTAATGAAGCAACGGCATTAAGTACCACGGACCCTGTAGCTGCACTTCGCATCTTAAAAGACCTTTTCGATCGCGGCCCTTTAACTTCAAAAGTTGGGGTTGTTCGAGGGAATGAGTCTCCTGTTTCTGCTGTAGCAGCCCTAGCAGAAGAATTTGCAAGGGGGAAAACCAATATAGTTGGAGACATTCAGGAGAGAAATGACAGTGCAGCTATTGAAACAGAAAGAAGAATTCTTGTTCAAAATTTAGCCTACTTCGGGTCATTTAAAGTCATTAGCCAATATTGTGGAATCCCTTCTGAACAAGGAGATAAGATCTTTGAAGACATTCTTAAAGAGATTGATCTAACTGTAGATGAAAATCCCAAAGAAGAGAAAAGACGGAGAGAAACTTATTTTAAAGAGCGTTTAGAGGATCTTATTGATCAAAGCTCTAACCTTGGCTTTTTTGCAAAACAAACAGGGAAGTTTCTCATCTGGTTTTCTTTCAAAATGGTCAAACACTTTGCAAGTGAGTTTAGTAAAACAATTTCGGACCATATCCATGCCCTTATGGTCAATCCGTTTAACACCCCATTACAAAACAGTCTTGGAATGATTGAAGGGGCTAATAATGGAATCCTTGCCCTCCTTTTCGCTGAAAGAGTTTGGAGAGAGGACACCTCAGGAACCCTTGGAGTCAATGGAAAAGAGAAAAAACTTATAGAGATCTTAGAGCAAGAAGAACTGAATGGGGGGTTAAAGCAAGCCTCTCTCTTAAGACGTGTGGTCCGAAAGGCATTAGATGAGTTTATCCCCATAGGGGGAGCGGTAAAAGCCCTTGAAGGGTGGATAGCATCTCTTGAAGAGAAAGATAACAACTTGAAAGGACATCCAATAAAACAGGTGATTACTGCTATTTTTCTGAACCTAGGAATCGTCGGACTTTCTGCTTTGAAGCTTGTCTTTGCCCTGTTTGATTCAGCTCTTTCTTATACCCTTAAGAAGGGAGCCAGTTACTATATTAACAAGTTAGACCTTGTGAATACCGTTTTAAAATCAATGGGTGATTCCATTTACTCAGATAAACATACGAACTACCATGTCGATGCGATCCTTCTCCATCAGTTAAAAGAATTTGAAAAGATTCTTCATGAAGATGGAGGAGAAATGACGATTCAGCAAGGTGAGAATGGAAAACGTCTATTCAAAGAGTTTGTAGAGAACCTTTTCAAGCTCCTAGATGAAAGAGCGCTTCTCTCTCCGGAGAAACTGAGAGAAAGAGATAACATCGCTGGACAAATAAAAGAAGCTCTCGATTCGGGAACAGATGCTATTATAAAATCTACAGTCCAGCAGCTTCTCATGTTTGCTTTTGATACCATGCAAACAAAAGAGCAGATGAATGGAACTTTCCTTGGTGCACTGCAACAAGCAAACCGAGCCTTACAACCGAACACAGAAAACCGCCTCCATGAATTCTACAAAGGTGATCCAAGATATTCAGAGGATGATTCGTTAGATGCCCTAATAACAAGATTCAAAGAGGATTACCCCACTATCTATGGACATGGTGACGGTGTCGTTACCTCAGCAGATATTGATGCTGCACTCCAGAAAAAATATGGGGCTACTGAAGCTGAGCTCCACGAAGTTCTCGGAAGGATTTTAGGAAAAACAATCGATCATGTTGTCACTAGTCAAGTAGGTACCCTCTTCAAAACAAGTAGAGAAGTTGTGCTAGGCCATATCAAGTGGCTGGAAAATCAGTTTGATCCTTATCAATCCTATGTGCAAACAGGAGCTCCGTCGTACATCGAAGAGATGAAAGGAGTTCTTCGAAGAGGAATCCAGAGAAATGCTAATATTCAAGAAAAGCTTAAAGGCCGCCATGAAAGACTTTTGATCGAGCTCAAAAAACATCTCGATGAGCTTAAAGGAGCCGAAACAGATGAAGCTTCAAAAATGAATATTCAGATTCACCGTCTCTATAGAGCAACGGACAAGCTCGTAAAAGAATTAGAGATGATTACTACTGAGCTTAAGAAGGGTGATTACAAAAAAGCTTACGAAAAACTGCGTACATTACAGAGCGAAATGAAAAAGCTTAAGCCTGATCTAACAGCAGTCAAACATACTCTTAGTGATCAATCTTTTGGGGAAAGTGTTGCTGATGGTGCGACTGCCATAGCTAGAACAGGGGCGCAGCTTGCCGCTCCCGCTATCGGAGGCTACGTCGTTGGGCGGTTGAGTGGCCGAGCAAAAGAAGCGATCCTTATGTACAAGTCTCGAGCTGTTTTCCATGCGATGGTCCAACATGCTGTATTCCACTCATATCTTAGGCAGGAACGGCAGTACACCCAGCACTCAACAGTTGTTGCAGAAAATACAGCGGGTACTGAAAGAGATTTCGTCCACATTCGAGATTAAACCCGTGAAATAGGTGGCATTCACGGATTAGAGTTAAAAAGCTATAGTCTAAAATCCATCAACTTCACTAACATGAGTTAGATGAAATTGATGGACTCTTTTCTTAAGCTCCGCATTCGTCCCTGGATCATTTGGGGACTTGCAGCAATCTTTGGCCTCTATACCTTCGTCCTGCAAGGAATGCCTAGTGTCATGATCCCTCAGCTCATGAAAACCTACCAGATCGATATCGCGAAAATCGGAGTCCTTACATCGAGCTTTTTTTATACCTACATTGTGATGCAGGTCCCTGCTGGGATGCTTGTCGATCTTTGGGGTCCCAGGCGCATTATTAAAATCAGCTTTCTCTTTTGCGCTCTAGCAATTGGATGGTTTGCCTTTTCCCACAGTTTTTGGGAAGGACAGGTGAGCCGGATGCTTATGGGACTCACTACAGCGCCAGCGATTGTCTGCGCCTTCTGCTTAGGTTCCAGGTGGTTTAAACCTGCTCTCTTTACCCTTATCGTAGCACTCACTGAATTCATCGCTCTTTGTGGAGGGGTGATTGGTGAAGGAGGCCTTGCTAAGGCCGTCGTCACCTTTGGATGGCGTGAAACTGTGATCGGTGTAGCAATCGCTGGCCTCTTCTTAACCTTCCTCTCTCTTTTTATTATCCACGATTTTCCTGACCACGATCAGCCCTTCCATAATGGAATGACCTTTAGGGAAACAGCAAAAGAAACCTGGAAAAATTTTACGAAAGTGATCACCATTAAACCTCTTTGGATCAACGGCATTTTTGGAGGACTTGTCTTTGCTCTTTTCCCTGCTTTCGCAGCTCTTTGGGGAATTCCCTATTTTGAGAATCGCTATGGAATTCCTGTTGAGCTATCAGCGCTAGTCGCTTCTACTTTTTTTATTGGAGGGTGTGTTGGCTCACTCACCCTTGGATGGGTATCGGTTTATGTAATAAAGAGGCGCCCTCTAATGAAATGGGGAACGCTCATTGCTTTTATCCTTTCCCTTTCCATTATCTATATTCCGAATATTCCCCTTCCTGTCATGTTTGCTCTAGTACTACTGTTCGGCTTTTTTTGCAGCATCTATGCACTTAGCTTTGCTCTTGCCAACACTTACGTGAGTCACCAAATAAAGGGGGTGGCAATGGGGTTTACCAATATGCTTTGCATTGCGATTGGAGCACCCATTTTACAACCTCTAATTGGCTACCTCCTTAAATGGTCCACTACGACAGAGTCGATAAGTCATCTAAAAGTATATACAAGCCACGATTTCACCATAGCCCTTACCGTTCTCCCTCTTTCTCTTTTGGCTGCATTCATCATTAGCTTTTTTGTGAAAGAAAAACAAGGACCGGATCGGGCACATCGGATTTGATAGAAAGAACTTTTTTCCTGCAATAACAATTTCGTTCCGAAACAGGAGTTAAAACCCGTGAATGCGACCGCCTTCTTCATTTTTTAACTCTAACCCGGGTTCTAAGCAAGTTGCAAAACCTGGAGCTTGGGTCAAAAGGGATAGTCCATCCGCACATCAGCAAAATAGGTTTTCATCCTACCGTTTAGCTCAGCGCGAGCATCAAGGTTAAGAGAAAATCCCCCAATGGTTGTTATTTTTACGCCAGCCGCGGGGGCAATGAGGTTCGCCCCATGACTAGTAGTACTAACGGCAAATGAATGATATTTCTTTCCTGTTTCTCTAAAGCTTGCGCGATAGGTGGAGTTGCTTAAAGGGGTTTTTGTTACCCAAGAAAGGCGGAAATAAGGTGCCCAACATCCACCGACAAATGAGAAAGTAGTTGTGGTATTAAGGCCAAGTTCTGTTCGGATCATATTAGAGGCTTTTGCTCTAACATCTAAATGAATACCCGGAGCATCATGCTCTCGAAATCGTTCTTGATGGAGGTAAAAATGATCGGCATTTGCAATAATTTGCAGTGGAACTCCAAAGGAAGCAAAATCTCCAGCTACTCCAAGATGATTTGTCCATTGGATCCCCGTATGGTTACTTTTAGCGACTTCATCGACAGCAGAGTTTGGAGTCATGGAAGCGCTAAAAGAGACACGCCTTTTCACCGAGTAAAAATTTCCACCGGTCATGGTGGAAAGGTCGGCTGTAACGTATTGATTGTGGTAACTACCATAAAGACCACCGTAGACCTGGTTTATGTCTCCTTTTCCTGTTCCCCTTTTCCATCTGAAGTTGGTGTAGGTATATCCAGCCCCAGCTCCAACATAGAAATTTGTAAAGCAGCGATCATAACCTACTACTACACCAGCACTTTCG
>JANQJL010000042.1 GCA_028281675.1 Simkaniaceae bacterium | reverse complement strand
TCATTTTGAACCCTTGTCATCTGGACAATGTGATCAAAATAAAAAGAAAAAATCTGCTCAAAAACTGAAGAAATTAAATAAATCCTTTAATACAGGATAGGTTCAAAGAATGGAAAACCCAGTAAAGTCTAAAAAGAAGTGGTGGATATGGGTCCCCGTAATCTTTTTTGCCCTCATCCTTATTTTTTTTATATTTCTTCCGACCTACCTTTCCACTGAAAGTGGTAAACGGCTTGTAATAGGAATGGTTGAAAGAAGCACTGGAGGGAATCTAGAAATAGGAGATCTTTCTCTTGGTTGGATCCAAGACCAACAAATCGATAACCTTCAATTCTCCGACAATAAAGGAGGGGAACTCTCCTTTGCCAAACTAACAAGCGACTGCTCTTTTTGGAACCTTATGATGAGAAGTGGAAGTGTCGGAAATACCACTATCAACTCCCCTCAAATGATTTTTTCTCCTAAAGAACAAAAAGAAATGCCCTCTGAGAAAATTCCCAGTAAAAAGAAGAAAAAAGAGAAACCTTTTTGGTCTAACTTTAAGGGACATTTAATCGTTTCAAGTGGAGCGGTGACAGTTAAAAATGGGATGGTTATCGATGATCTTACTATGGATATCAATGTACCCGAATCGGGGAAAGTTGAGTCGATAATACTTCAGGGAAAAACGTGGCAAAATGGTGCAAGAGGAAGCTTTACTGCTAATGGAAAAAAAGAGAGGTGGTTTGAAGGAAGCGCTAACTTCTCTAACCTTCCAGCCGAGGGGCTTGATCGGATCTTTAGCATGCTTTACCCCGCTTATCGAGGACTTCTTTTAGAGGCGCTTGGCGATACTGTCAATGCGCAAATCGAGTCCATAGCTAATGGGGATCAGCTCAATCTAAATTGCTCAATCCGCTCGGCGCGTCTTTTAATAGAGCTCAGCCCCGTATACTCTGGAAGGCAATTTGTCTTAAGTCAAGGAGGAAGAGTCGCTTGGACAATTAAACCTTATGTTTTCAATTACTTTAGTACAGAGGCTCTTCTCCAAAGCGATGCTCAAGGAGAACTTCGTCTTGATTCAGCTACACTTCCCCTTAGTAAAAAGCTCGATTTTTCCTCCTTAGCAGCAATCGGCACCCTCACCTTTTCAGACGGAAATTTCCTTCTTAAAAAGGTCAATGAAAGGGTCACCATTGAAAATTTAACGACTCATTTTTCTACAAAAAAACTTCAGGAACTTCTTTCACTCAATTTGAACAGCTCTCTTAACTATCAAGGAGCTGATAGCTTTGAAATAAGGGGAGCTGTCTCCGCTCAAAATGCTTTCACGAAAAATCGCTCTTTTCCTTCTATGGACTTACATATTGACAATCTCCCTTTAGCCTTCATCGACAGTTGGAATAAAAGCTCTCTTGCCAAATACTTAGGGGCAACTTTCAGTGGGAAAATTCAAAAGTCCAATAAGCAGTTTACCTTCTCAGGAAAAGCGCCCCTTTTACAATTTTCAGATACTGCATTGATAATTACCGACCGGGCTCGCCTAAGTGCCCCTTCCACCTTTTCCTACACCGTGGAGCCTAAACTTTATGAAAATTTGACACACCCCTTTGCTATCAATGGAACACTTACCACTTTGGATGTTCCTTTAAAAGAAGAGGTCCTCCTTTTTTCAGAATCTGATTTTGATCTTACACTCCGTTCGCAAAGGATCGATCTCAAAGATCTATTTTCTCTCGGAGGAGCTACCCTTCCTTCACTCAGTGCCACCTTGAAAGGGAGCTCTTTTAAAGCGATTGATTTTGATGGGCAAAGCCAGTTAAATTTTACAGCGGGTTCACTTGGAGAAGCAGTCTTAGGAAATACCATCGGTATTGGGACAAATGGAACAATAAACATTGAAGATGAATTTGAAATTTCTCCCTTAAATATAGCCCTTGATGGAAGGAAGTTTAAGGGAAATATACAAGCCGCTATTGAAAAGAATGTGTTTCTCTTAAAAAACACTCTGAAGGGAGATTTTCTTCTGGAGCCCAATCAAATTAACCCCATCCTTTCTAAGGATCAGGAATATCCCCTCCTTACAAAGGCAACCCCTATTCATATTGAGCTTAAACCGGGCCAAATTCCACTCAAAGGTGGTGACCTTGGAGCCCTTTCTTTAAAAGGAAAAGGGACAATTGATACCCTTTTGATGATTAACCCTGCTAACAGATACCCCTTTGAGTTTCAAAATGTAGAGCTTGATTTTAACATGGACGGGAAAAAAGAGAGCCATACCGTTCATTTTGAAGGAGATGCCCTAGAAGAAAATGCAAAAGCTGGAAAGCTCGAGCTTACTTTGAGTGGAAAAGGGAAAGCCTCAGAGCTTGTCTCTTCTCCAGAAAGGGTAAAAGTCTCCATGAGCAATTTCTCTTCGCAAATTACCGATGTGATATTTAAAACAAGAGGACAACTTCCCGATATGATCGGATCAACGCTTGACCTGCGCTATGAGATGGAAAAAGTGGGCCAAGGAAAAAATATCGATATCTATATCAATAGTCCCAAACTTGACCTTGATGGTTCTTTTGTTGCAGGTAAAGCTCTTGAGCTACGAAGCCCACGGAAACCCTTGAAAATTCGGTGGGATATAAATGAAAAAGGCTACGATGCCTTCCGGAGATGGCAGAATAGAGGACCTCTGAGCCCCAATAACCCCCTCTTTGAAATTATAGGGACAGGAGCCTTGAAAATTCAAATCTCCCCCTTTACTGTTCCCTTAAAAGACCAAGGAGAAGGATTTCCAAGACCTGATCTTAACATGTATGCCAGCAAGTTTGGCGTTAACATTCAAATCAACGATCTAAAACTCCAAGAAGGGCGATCTCGAGCAATTACTGAACTTAGCCATTTCGACTTTGATATTGAAAAGTCAAATATAGGAAACTCCCCTCTTTCCTTTAAATTTAATGGAAATGTTTCCCTTCAAGGAGCTGGCAATAGTGGGAAAATTCAAGGGAAAGGGAGACTTCAAGACTTCCTCTCTCCTGCAGGAACTCTAGATTTCAGCAATGTCACCACCTCAATTCATGCACAAATCAAAAACCTCCCCAGCATCTTTGTCGATGCACTTTCTAAACTCGATGCTTCCTCCACCTTTCCCCCCTCAGCCTTTTTAGGCGATCTCTTCAATGCCAATTTCGATGCGGAAGTGAAGAAGAGTCAAGGGAAAATAATGATGGATGTCAATGCCTCTGCATGCAAAGCACTCTTTGATGGAATCCTCTCCGATGGAGTACTCTACCTGAATCAACCTCTCAAAGCCGTTTTTACCGTTACTCCCCAGCTCAATGATGTCCTCGATAAAAGTGCTGGGCTTGTTGTTGTTGGTATTGAAAAACCAATTACCCTCCTTATCGATGATAAAGGATTCACCGTTCCTCTAAAAAATCCCCATATCCGAAATATGAGCTTTAACTATGGACAACTCGATCTTGGACAAATCATTTGTAAAAATGTTGGGAGCGCTGGAGAAGTCGGCAGCCTCTTTAAGATGGACAGCAGTGGAAATATCTCCCTTTGGTTTGCCCCTTCGGAGTTTAATATGAAAAGGGGAAAGATGTATGTCGACCGAACAGAGATTCTCTATAATCACAGTTACCAAGTCTGTCTATGGGGCAATATTAAATTTCCCAAGCGGTATGTAGATATGACCCTTGGTCTTACAGCAGGTGCCCTTCGCTCAGCCCTTGGAATCGGTGGGATCGATGCCGATTATGTTCTGAAAGTCCCCGTTGAAGGGCCCTTTGGTAATGTTAAAATTGATACCGGCGCTGCCACTGGTAAAATTGCCTTTCTCGTTGCAAGAAAACACATTGCGCCACAAACAGGAATCTTTGGGCAAGTCCTTGGCGCAGTCGGCAGTTTTGCCGATAATCAATCAGATGTGCCGCCACCTAAGCCTCCCTTTCCCTGGCAACAGCAAAACTAATTAATCACTTTTATATTTGTGATATACAAAGCCTAGCGCTGTCATTGCTGTCTGAGACACTCCGGATATTACCAAACTTGATAGGATCGGGATATTGTGATTAACAAGCTTTTTGTTTCCTACTGCCGTTAGCACGCTACCTAAAACCAAAAAAGCTATGATCGATATTTTATAATTATGACCCGTTAAATCCCGAATACTATGTACTGTAACTGTTGCAATAAAAGAGCTTCCCCCGACCACTAGTGCTGATTTCAAAGGGAGATTTGGAAGTTTAGAGACATAGCGACTTCCCCAAATCGCAGCAGCTGCAAATCCTCCTGTTCCTAATCCAAAAATCAATCCTTCTATAGCATTTCTCTGAAGATTTATTTTTTCCATAGCGTCCTTACCTAGGTTGTTTGTTAAACTGCAGGGATTATATAGGATTAGAATTTAAATATGCAAAAAAATTAAGCAATAGTAATTTTTTTATCGAGGTAGACCGATTGGATTGCACTCAGGAGCTCCACCCCCTCTTTGAGGGGTTTTTGGAAGGCTTTTCGTCCAGAGATCAGCCCCATGCCGCCTGCCCGTTTGTTGATGACGGCAGTCTCAACGGCTTGTGCGAGGTCATTTTCTCCCGATGCACCACCTGAATTGATCAGCCCCATCCGTCCCATGTAATTATTGATCACTTGGTAACGGGTAAGGTCAATTGGATGATCGGAGCAAAGTTCGGTGTACATCTTTTCGGTTT
>JANQJL010000010.1 GCA_028281675.1 Simkaniaceae bacterium | reverse complement strand
GCCAAGGTGAGGCCACCTTGGCGAAGGTGAGAAGCGAAGTAGATTCGCTGATTCAGAAGGATGGCTGCCGCGAAATAGGTCGCATTCACGGGTAATATCTATCTGTCCAAAATTCCCCTCCCCATAAATCTTTTCTCAGTTCGGGATATGCCTTAAAAATTTCTCTGGCAGTTATGCTTTTAAATTTCCTAACCACTTCCCCAACACTATATTTAGGATAAAAGGAACACAAAACATGGATATGATTCCCCTCACATCCAATCTGCTCAAACCCAATTTCATACCGAGCGCTTATTTCACAGATAATCTCCAAAATCTTTTCTCAACCTTAACATCAAGCAAAGCTTTCCTGTACTTTACAGGAAATACGATATAATAATGAGTTTGGTAAACACAATGACTGGCCTTTTTTACTTCCATTCCCCAAATAGTAATCAAATCGGCATTTCCTGCCCCCGTGGCAAGCCACGGGAAAAAACAAGTGTTTGATTGCTTGGTTAAAGAGCTCACGGTCCATTTTCCAAAATTTGGAATGAACCTTGCTGGAGATGGCAAGGCAATTCAGAGCTTAGGCAATCCCTCTAAGAAAAAAGACAATGATAAAAGGCGAGAAGACGCCGCCGATTGGGGAGTAAAAAAATATCAGGAAGTCAATGAAAAAGGTAAGCATTGGGAAAAGTTAAGTCATAGTTTGGATTTCGCCTGCATTTGGTTGTTGATGCAGATGCAGAACTACCCGTTTGGGGGTCCACTAGTCAAACTAGTGGTTTACATTTTAAAATTAAAAATATAATTATAAATATAAAATCTTTTAAATTTACAATTAAGAATAACTAAAGTATGATATTTATTAAATAAACGAGGTTATTAATGAGTGAAGATGTTTCTTTTCCTAGAGCGGCACAAGTAGCCCCTCAATCTCCTCCCGAGCCCCCTCACTCCCCTGATACAACGGTTTATAAAACAGAAAGCGTTGCTAGTCAAACCATTGAGGTACCTCTCCCAGATTTCTCAAGGTTAAAGGATGATGCAGACAGAGAAATTAAAGAGTTCACACCTCCTCCTCCTCCTGCCCCAGGAAAAAAACGACGAAGGATAGGACTACCTATTCCATTTCGAGAAGCTCCATTACGTAAAAATCGAGGTGATACCCCTAATCTAGCGATTCCAGATCAAGTTCGACAATATGTGACGATCACAGGAAAAATAGAGGGAACTGAAAAGGTCTGTATTCAGCAACGCCCCCAAAGTAAAGCATGTGGAGCAGTCGCAAGTTTAATGCTTCTCTCTCATTTTCCCGAGGTTCAACGCAAAGATTCTTATTGGCAATGGTACATACAAACAAACCTAGCAAGCCATACCGAAATTCTAGATATTCTTAAAGGCTACACCGATCTTTCAGAAAAAGGGTATACCGTGCAATGTTTGTATTTTCATAATCAACAAGCTATTGAAAAGCTCAAACAACAGAAAGAAGAAACAGATACAAACACTGACTATATCGCGATCAATGAGCGAGGCTCCTCTTTACTCTCCCGTATAGAAGAGTTGCAAAAACAGTTAAAGTCTCCCCTGATTATTTCTATCACGAACCCACGCATTGAGGGTCATTGGATTATTCTAGATCATATCGAGGAAGGGCACGTCACAATCAGAGACCCTGCGACAGGAAATGGTTATCGACTACTCAAAGAAACCTTTTATGAAAACTGGCCTTTAGACGACGAAGTTAAGGTCATTTATATCGAGAGAAGTCACCGTTAAATAGCTTCCAACATAAGCAATTTTTCAGGTTTATGATCACTTACTTTCCCAATAGCACGACAGACGTAGACTCCCTCATCATCAGCATTTCGATAAATATATCCAGAAATTAGATAATGGAGACCTGGTCGGTCCCATGTCTTTTGAGTTGCCTCAAATGTGATCCCAAAAGCTCGATAAGGAATCCCTAAATCATGCGTTTTTTCCCATAACACAACACGATCCCCAACGTACAAGCAAGCATAATATCCGTGAACCTCCCGCGGCCGAGAAAGAACTCCAATACGTCTAGAAACCATCTCTGTCGTGTTGTTTTCAGAGACCCGTGGCTCAAAAAACCCAACATATTCTGAATTTACCCCTACCGCGTTGTTTTCAGAGACCCATGGCTCAGAAAAAACCTTAATACGTTCAGAAACCACCCCTGCCGAAGGCGGACTATATGTTATGCTGTTTTGAGAGATTGGATTAACCATGCAAGCGATCCTAAATCAATTCTTTACTTATAGTAAAGCAAAACCTTGACACCTTTTTCCTTCCGATGCTTCCTTCTTAAAAAATCGAGGAGCTTTTCCATCCCAATGGCAAAAGCAAGGGTGACACATCCCACCATAGAGGTCACCGATTAGCGGCTCCCAACAAAATCCCATATATTAAGCTGGAGGAAAAAACCTAACCCTACAGGTCGGGCTAGGAAAAAAGAAACTTAGACCGCATGAATCTTATAAACTACTGATAAACAATGGCTAAAATAATTTTTTTATCAAAAACATAAAAAAATGCGAAGCATACAATCGCCGGCAAAGCCGCAGCCAGTCAAATGGGGATATTATTTATTTACGGGCCCTAAGGCTCATGCTATAATTTTCGCTATGCTACAAAAGATTGAAACGCTTCCATCAATACACGCGATAAAACAAGCAATAGCAACCGAGAAGAGCCTCCTTTTCGAGGGGCTTTGGGATGCCCCTAAAGCAATTCTTTCTCTTTTACTTCTTAACAATGTAAAAAAAAATGTCCTCATTATTACTGGTGGAGAAAGAGAAACGCGCCTTTATGACGACCTTTGTTTTTTTTCTGAAAAAACTATTTTTTCTTTTCCTGCTTGGGAAACCCTTCCAGGGGAAGAAATCATTCCTAATCCCGACATCATTGGAAAGCGTTTTGAAATCTTAAGCTCTCTTCTAACAAGTCATGATCCCCACATTATCCTCACACCGCTCCAAGGGGTTTTACAAAAAGTTTGTGCACCATCGACTCTTAAAGATAAACAAATGACGATCAAAAAAGGGGACGAAATCCCTTTTGACCTCTTACCAGAGCTCCTTGTTGATCTTGGATATGCTCGGAAAAGTATCGCTGCTGATAAAGGGGAGTTTGCCATTCGTGGAGGGATCGTCGATATTTTCCCCCTATCAAGCTTTAACCCTTACCGGATCGATTTTTTCGATGACGATGTTGATCAAATCCGAACTTTTGATCCGATTTCACAAAAGTCGATTGGGAAGATAGATGAAATCTTTATCCCTCCTGCTGCAGAACATACTCTCCTCACAAAGGAAAATAAACTCTCTACCCTTTTTGATTACTTAGGAGAGGGTACGGTTGTCCTTTTTGATGATCTTCTAGCGATTGAAGACCGGTATGTTGCCCTTAAGGATCTTCCGGGAGCTTCTACTAAATACTTTCTTTCTTTTTCTGAACTTTTTCAAATCACTGAGCGGCAGCAAAAAGTCTATTGCACCAAACATTCTTTGGAATCGCTTGGTGAAACAGAGTTAAAAGAAAAGGTGGGAAGGGCTTTTTATTCGGGGGAAAAACCTCTGCAAGGGGTGAAGTTTGAGATCTTTAACCAAACCCTTCATGCCAAGCGGGTCTATCATGCATTCAAAACAATAGAAAACTACTTTTGGGAAGACGTAGATGAAGATAAACGGCTAGAAGCCATTCTTCAAAAAAGCAATGAAATCTCACTGACTTTTGTGACAGCATCGGAGGGAGAAGAAAATGCTCTAAAAGAAAAGATTGATCAAACCCTCCTCCCCCTTCCTAAAGAGAGGAAGTTTAAACGGGGATATCTCTCAAGTGGTTTTGTCCTAATGGATGGCCCTTTTGTTCTCCTCCCTTATCCTGAGCTAACAAAACGATATAAGGTCTCGAGGCAAAAGTGGCGCAACACCTACCATACTCCAGCTTCAGAATTCCATGCCCTCGAAAAGGGGGATTTAGTCGTTCACTTTCACAATGGAATAGGGAAATTCTGTGGCATTGAAAAGCAAAAGAACCACCGAGGAGATGAGGAAGAGTTTCTCCTCATCGAATATGCCAATAGTGGCCGCCTTTATGTTCCCCTCTCTCAGTCCCACTTAATTAGCCGCTACATCGGAACAAAAGAAGAGGTTCCCACTTTAAGCATTATCGGAGCAAAGAAGTGGCAACAAGCAAAAGCGAATGCGCAAAAAGCGATCATTGGGTATGCCAAAGATCTCCTTGGGCTCCAAGCTCAGCGAGAAGCTAAAGGTGGACTCTCCTTCCCCAAAGATAGTGATGATCTTTTCCTCTTTGAGGAGGAATTCCCCTTTGTAGAAACCGATGACCAACTCCAAGCAATTAAAGCAATTAAAGAGGATATGGAATCAAACAAGGCAATGGATCGCTTGGTGTGTGGCGACGTCGGTTATGGAAAGACCGAAGTTGCGATGCGCGCCGCCTTTAAAGCGGCCTATGATGGAAAAAAACAGGTCGCAGTCTTAGTTCCAACAACAGTCCTTGCCATGCAACACTATGAAACTTTTAAGGAGCGGATGGCTGATTTTCCAATCACTGTGGGAGTTGCTTCCCGTTTCGTTAAACCAAAAGAGGTGAAGAAAACTCTAGAAGGGGTTGCTAAGGGATCGATTGATATCTTAATTGGTACACACCGCATTGTGAGTAAAGATGTCCAGTTTCGAGATCTGGGCTTGATTATAATCGATGAAGAGCAGCGGTTCGGTGTCCGCGCCAAAGAGCACTTAAAGAAAGCTAAGGTTGGCGTTGATTGCCTCACACTTTCTGCAACCCCCATTCCACGGACTCTCTATTTTTCTTTAGTCGGTGCCCGCGATATGTCGGTAATTAACACCCCACCCCAAGATCGCCTTCCCATTAAAACCATCTTAGCAGAAAGAGAGCCGGAGCTTATTAAAAATGCTCTTCTCCGAGAACTTGCAAGAGACGGTCAGGCTTACTTTATTCACAACCGTGTCGAAACGATTTATAAAATTGCTGAGGAGCTGCGCACCCTTCTCCCTGCTGCCCGAATTGCTGTGGGACATGGTCAAATGTCCCCCAATGAGATCGATGCGATTTTCCATAGCTTTAAGCAAGGAGAGATCGATATTCTCGTTGCCACAACGATTGTGGAAAATGGGGTCGACATTTCCAACGCCAATACCATTCTAATTGACCGAGCTGATGCCTTTGGAATGGCAGATCTTTATCAACTCAGGGGACGAGTTGGTCGTTGGAATCGCCCCGCTTATGCCTATTTCCTCGTTCCAAAAAACCGCTCCCTCCCTGAAATCTCAAAAAAACGACTCAGCGCCCTTGTTGAAACCTCTGGCTTCGGTGGAGGGATGAAACTTGCGATGCGCGATTTAGAGATTCGGGGTGCTGGCGATATGCTTGGGGTCCAACAATCAGGAAATGTTTCTGCTATCGGTTTCCACTTCTATTGTAAACTTCTCAAGCGAACCATTGATACGATGAAGAAAGAGATTTCTCCTACTTTCTTCGATACCCGGATGGAATTTTCTTTCGATGCCAACCTTCCCCCTGCCTACATTGCAGAAACCAACCTAAGAATGGAAATTTACCACCGCCTTGGAGAAACCACAAACAATGATGAGATTGAAGCCCTTTTTGATGAACTGATCGACCGCTTTGGCCCCCTTCCAACGCAGGCAAAATGGCTCTATCATCTCAACCGCGTGAGGGTCTTTGCAAGCGCTTACCGATTCATCTTACTAAAGTTTGAAAAGATCACCCTTCATGCAAAAAGACAATTAGGAAAAAAACTCGTGGAGAAAAAGATCTTTCTTCCACTCATCAAGGATCCAGAAGAATTGGAGTTTCTTACGATTGGGTTCATAAAGAGGGACTTTGGAATCTGATGGATCGTACCCCGAACTGCCATTTATTTTTCACTTTCTCATCTACATAAATAAGCAATCTTTCTTAAGTCAAAGCTCGGATAGTCCATAAGGGCTACCCGAGCTTTGACTTAAGAAATCTCACCCTTTTATGCAGCGATTTTAGGGGAAAATAGGTGGCAATCCGCGGTAGTAGTGAGAAGCTTCATACTTCTTGCTGAAAAACTTCAAATTAACAAGAACATTTTTTGCCCACTCCTCTCCTTCCGCCGCATACCGCTCCACTCTTTCTATTGCTTGTTGAAGCCCTTCTTGCCCTTGCCCTGTCCGAATCACTTCGAGGTGCCTATGAAGAAGTTGATAAAGTTCCACGCGTGACTGATCAGTCTTTTTAAAAGGGCATTTCCATGTCCCTGCATAAGGCCCTCGATCTGTTGTTCCTGGAATATCTAAATAACACTCTGCAATATCGGATGAATGGCCAGAAGCTTCTTGATGAAGATAATAGAGTTCTGGGTCTTCAAAATAGGTAAATTGAAGGTCATTTTCCATTGGAGGAAAATCTGTTTCTGCAGAGAGACGCTCTAAACGACGACAGGTTAACAAGGAGGTACTTCTTTCAACCATCTCAATATCTTTAACATACCTCTCTATTTTTAATGCAGGAGCGTTTTGCTCAACCTGAGTAAACAGATTGGTATAACAAGCATTTTGCATTCCAAAAAGGAGATCAACAATTGGGGAATATTTAGGATTTCTATTAAAATGGTCACGACCCATTTCGATCGTACAGGTTCCTGAGTCCCAAACTCCTTTAAAAGCCCCCTCAACAAGAGCAATCTGAATAGGGCGACCTAAAGTCCCCTCCATAACACGGAGAAGCTCGGGGAAAAAGGTATGAATTTTATTGAGCGCTGGGAGAAGCTCCTGAGAACAAGAAGAAACCGCAGAAGGCAGTTCAAAACTTTCTTTTATTCTATTTCTCCCTAAAAGATGGAGTCTAGGATCTTTATTAAGAGGAACTTGTATTTCCATTTCTAACCTATCTTCTAATAAAATCGGCTAGATTATAATCAGAACCTTAAATCAAAGCAATTAGTAAAATTTTTTTAATTATACCCGTGAATGCGACCTATTTCGCGGCAGCGGCCTTTTGAATTAGCGGGGATACAAGCTGAGTGCCGAGCCAAGGTGAGGCCACCTTGGCGAAGGTGAGAAGCGAAGTAGATTCGCTGATTCAGAAGGATGGCTGCCGCGAAATAGGTCCCATTCACGGGTTATACTTCAAGTGATGACCTATCTTCGCTTTAAAGTGACACGCCCCGAAGCATGCTCTTATCCAAGAGATAGGTGCGATGCAGAGAGGGTTAAAGATCGAGATGCTGACGCATGAAAAAACCAATTTTGAATCATGTTCGGTATAGGTTAATAACCCCACTTTTTTGTAGGATGATGAAAAAAATTGTCACGGGAATGATCCATTTTATGAAAAAGTACCAGATACGGAAAAAGACTTGCCACTTTTTTCCAAGGGGAAATTCCTCCTTAGAGATGTCCCGTTTCAGTCCCCAACCAATAAAAAGAGCCAGGAGAAGCCCTCCAATAGGGATGATCCAACTCGAAACAATATGATCGATTGTATCGAGAAAATTTATCCCATAAATCGTTTGCCAATTGGGAAATAGCCCCTCTGAAAAGGCAAGAGCACACGGAATTCCAAAAATAAACGTTCCTACAGCAGTAAAAAGAACAGCCCTTCTTCTAGGCCAGTTGGCAAGTTCCATAATATTCGTTGCCACAACTTCAACAAAAGGGATCGCAGAGGTGAGGGCGGTAAAGGCAAAGAGGGTGAAAAAGATCGTTGAAATGATAAGAGCTCCAGGAAGCTGCGCAAAGAGAAAGGGAAGGGTTTTAAAAATGAGTCCAGACCCTTGCTGAGGCTCAAAACCAAAGGTAAAAACCACAGGGAAAATTGTCATTGCAGCTAAGATCGCCACAACCACTACAGAAAAACCGATGATGCATGCCATCTGCGGAATGTTTTCCTTCTTCCGCATGTAACTTCCATAACTAATCATAATCCCTTGCCCTAAGCTAAGGGTAAAAAAGGCAAGGCCCAACGCCTCCAGAGCGCTAGAAAAATTAAACGCTTCCACATCGGGATAGAAAATAAAGTGAGCTGCTTTTCCAAATCCTTCAAGGGTGATGCTGTAGAAAAACAGCCCCAAAAGGATGACAAAAAGGGCGCGGGTCATGATCTTCGACCAAAACTCAATCCCTTTCCTTACCCCCGATAAAACAATACTCATTACAATAAGGGTAAAGAGAAAGTGCCAAAAGGTAGAGATGCTTCCGGAATGAGAAAGTTTTTCAAAAACCCCTGAAATCTCATCAGATGAAAGATTCTGATAAAAACCGCTGAGAGACATTAAAATATAACTCATCCCCCAACCCGCAATCACACTATAAAACGACATGATTAAAAAAGAGGAAAGGACGCCAAACCAACCAGCCACTTTCCAACTAGGGCGCTCTCTTGATAAAACTTCAAAAGCGCCAACCGCTGCTCGTTGGCTTTTCCTCCCTAAAAGGAGTTCCCCAATAAGAACAGGAATCCCAATCACAACGATGCAAAGCATATAAGTAAAAAGGAAAAGCCCTCCTCCATTTTTTCCTACCGTATAGGGGAATTTCCAAAGAACTCCAAGACCAATGGCTGAACCAACAGCTGCTAAGATAAAGCCGAGGCGAGATCCCCAATGTTCCCTGACTTGAGTCATAGTCCCCCTCTGAGTAAGCGATCAAAATTATAAAGGCCACTTTTTTGAACAATAATAATCATAATGGTTATTGGGACGATCCAACGGAGGAAAAACCTCCAAGGTAGATAGAGAAAATTAAGTCGGGTCCCAAAGGAAAATTCCTCCTGGGAAATCTTCTTTTCCATGACCCATCCCACAAAGAAAGCACTTAAAAGCCCTCCTACAGGGATAACCCAAATCGAAACTAGGCTATTGATCGTCTCTAAAAAGTTCATCCCGTAGATCGCAGCCCAATCGGGGAAAATCGTTGAAGAGTTTGAAAAAGCGCTAGGAATTCCAAAGATAAAGGTTGCAGATCCTACCATCACTGCTCCTTTCTTCCGCGAGATATTCTTAAGCTCCATGATGTTGGACGTAACAACTTCAATAAGGGGAATCGCTGATGTCAGTGCAGTAAAAACAAAGAGAGTGAAGAACATCGTACTTAGGACAAGAGAACCAGGAAGTTTTGCAAAAAGATAGGGAAGGGTTTTAAAAATGAGTCCTGGACCTGCCTGCGGCTCCAGACCAAAGGTAAAGACAACGGGGAAAATCATCAGCGCCGCCAGGATAGAGACTACAATGACAGAAAAAGCAACAATACCGCACATTTGGACCACGCTATAGGACCGTTTCATGTAACTTCCATAACTAATCATAATCCCCTGCCCAATGCTAAGTGTCCAAAAGGCAAGCCCCAGAGCTTCAATCGCGCTCGAGAGTTTAAAAGCTTCCGGGTTAGGCTTAAAGATAAACTGGACTGCCTGTCCAAACCCATCCAATGTTAAGGTATAGAGAAACAGAAGAACAAGTAAAACCAGCAATATTTTGGTCATAATCTTTGCCCACCGTTCGATCCCTTTTCGAACCCCTGTTAAAACAATTGCTGTGGTGATCAAGGTGAATAAAAAATGCCAAAATAGGGAAATATCACCTGATATTGAGAGGGTCTGATAGGCCTCTGCCACTTCTTCCCCACTTAGGTTTTGATAAAATCCATTCAGCGACATCAAAATGTAGCTCATCCCCCAACCCGCAATCACACTATAAAATGACATGATCAAAAAAGAAGCCAAAACCCCAAACCAACCCGTCACCTTCCATCCAGCCCTTTTCCGATCATGAAATGCATAAGCACCCACCGCTGCCCGTTGACTACTCCGTCCTAAAATAATTTCAGCAATGAAGATAGGGATTCCGACAATAATCAAACATAAGAAGTAAGAAAGGAGAAAGAGTCCTCCTCCATTTTCACCAACGGTATAAGGGAACTTCCAAAGAATACCAAGACCGATAGCCGACCCAATTGCCGCCATCAAGAAACCAATACGTCCTGTCCAATGTTCTCTAACTTGATTCATCATGACCTCTAGTTACCACCCACAAAATCCGGAACTTGGGTTAAAAATGATTGGATCATCAAAACAAGCTTGGGATCGTTGTCCCGGAGCTGCGCGATGAATTGATATATGAGGTCTGATTGTATGAAAGCATGTGTTCCACATGTAATTTCTTTAGAATGATAGATGATTAAAGATTAGGTGTCAAGCGTCACATACCGATGTTACGGTGGTAAGGGCCCGTAAATAAATAACTTCTCTATTTGACCTAACACCGTTCGAGCGTTTCTCTCGCAAATCCCTCTTCTTGCATCTTCGTTGCCATGCATTCTTTATCTCATACAGAAAAGCGAATTTTTCATACAGATTCAATTTTTTCTTTACACAATTCCCATAAATTATTTACCATTTTTGCAAAACCTAGACGAAGGAGGTAAAACATGGCGTCGACAGCAGTTGCTAAATTCGTTGATGCATTTAACGCTTTCAGCAGCCTTAGCGATATAGATACTGCAAAAAAAGGACTGATTGAAGCTGTAGCTTATATGGTTGTTGCTAATGCACTTTACCAAACCAGTAAAGGAGGGATGACTCAAGCAACGGTCAACCTGACAGCCGGTTTCGTTATATGGTTGAACTCTGATGCAGTTTTCAAGAAAGCCTTCTCTGCAAACGTAGCAGACTTTAGCACGGAAAATAGACGTCTCAAGAGTTTGCTTGGAGAATTTGAACAAATTGGTATGGACCTAAGAGAACTAACTGCCGATGAAAGAGCGCAACTAACAACTCAAATGGAACAATTCCATGACCTCTTTCAAGCACTATCACAAGTTGTTAAAGATAGTTCTAAAGAACTCCAGGATAGTTCTAAAAAACTCCAAGATAGTTCTAGAGATCTTAAAGCTTCTATTATAGCTTCTGCTGACCAAAAAAGAAATAAGGTTTCTGAAACTAGAGCAACAATGATCACATTAATGGAGGGTGTTATTCGAAATATTGAAGCTGTTGCTACACAAGAACAATTAGATATTCTCCAAGGACAATTAAATACTCTCAATGATCAGGTTTCAGCAATAGCATCAATAGCTCAGAGATTGGCCATACCAAACTAAAAATAAACCCCTCCTTATGTAGAGGAATAAAACAGAAGGAAAACGTTATGATTGATCAACAAGTCGAAAAGTACATTTTTGGGGATATATCTAAGGGGGTGCAAAGTCCTCAAGAACATTACACAGTCGTTGGTAGATATTTTCATGATATGCATGCCAATGCTCATTATGACGTCAATGGAGCCAATCCAAACTTCCACCCCATTGTTGCTTGCACCAAAGCATCTGTGATGGCCCTTTCATTGGTACTTTTCGGTAAATTTATCACAGGGTTTGCCCCTTTGAATTTCCGGAATGAATTCAGGCTTATTGTGCAAGGTGCCCCCCTTGTTTATGCAGCATCGATTATCTACACCGCTGCTCAAGGGTGGAGCGCAGCAACAAATGGAAATACAACTGAAAGCTGCTCTTGACTTTTTGTGGCCGTTTTAAGGATACTGGTTCTTTGATTTTGGTGAAAACGGATGATTTATGCCACAAGTTGGTACAAATGAATTTAAAAATGGGTTGAAAGTTGAGATCGATGGGGAGCCCTACACGATCGTTGGTGTCGAGTTTGTAAAACCTGGAAAGGGGCAAGCCTTTACTCGGACAAAACTCAAACATCTGATGTCGGGGCGGGTCGTTGAAAGGACCTTTAAGTCAAATGAAAAACTCGACCTTGCAGATGTAGAAGAGACGCAGATGCGGATGCTTTACAGGGAGGGGGATAGCATCGTCTTTATGCACGATCAAACCTATGAGCAAATTAACGTCCCTCTCAGTGTGGTCGATGACAAAGAGCCCTACATGATGGATGACACCGTCTATGACCTTACCTTTTACAAGGGAACTGTTGTTGATGTCATTCCTCCCACGTTTCTCAATATGACAATCACTGAAACAGCGCCAGGTGCACGGGGAGATACCGCATCAGGACGGGTTCTAAAGCCTGCAAAGACCGACACTGGCGCATTGATCCAAATCCCTATCTTCATTGATGAAGGAGAGCTTGTTAAAGTTGACACCCGAACGGGAGAGTATGTCTCTCGCGTCAAAGAATAAAAGGGACCAACTCTTCGCTCGTGCCAAAAGTCTAAAAGAGGTGCGTAACTTTTTTGATCAGCGCCAGGTTTTGGAAGTTGACACTCCCCTCCTCTCTACCTACGCTCCTATTGATACCCATATCGATTTGTTTGAAGTAGACTTTTCAGAAAATGAAAGGGGCTATCTCCATTCAAGCCCTGAGTATGGAATGAAAAAACTCTTGGCAGAAGGATCTGGCGACATTTACCAATTGGGGCATGTCTTTCGAAAAGATGAAGTGGGACGTTTGCATCGCCCGGAATTTACCATGATTGAATGGTACCGCACCGAAGCAACTTTTGATTCCTTCTTGAAAGAAAACCTTGAACTTTTGTCTTTATTTCTAGGGAGCCAGTCTTATGAAATCCTTACCTACTCTGAGGCTTTTGCAAGGTATGGATCATCTAAAAATCTTGAGAGCCGTGATTCTAATATTATCTGGGGATGTAACGTTGAGCCAAAGCTTGGGAAGGATCGGATAACGGTTATCACTGATTACCCCAAAGAACAAGCAGCCCTCGCTCAAATAAAGAGTATTGATGGTGTCGAGGTTGCTGAGCGATTCGAGTTTTATTTTAACGGAATCGAACTCGGCAATGGATACCACGAACTCATCGATCCGGGTGAGCAAAAAAACCGTTTAATCAGATCGAATGAAGAGCGGATAGCTCTTGGGAAGGATCCGCTTCCCCTTGATCCTGAGTTTATTGAGGCTCTCGAAAAAGGGCTTCCCGATTGTTATGGTATCGCCCTGGGATTTGATCGTCTTCTCATGCTCAAGCTTGGCTTAAATCAATTATTTTAAACATTTTAAACTTTAAGCCTTCATGGTATACTTCCCTCGAAAAAACCAGAGGTTTAGGTATGGAACAACCAAATTTTTTAAATTTTTTTAATGAACTCATTCAATTGTATCAAGGAGCTGAGCGAGCAGTTGGGCTAGAGAAGCTTCAACAAAAAATCCCCCAATCTATTGCCCACTTGATCACAGGGGTAAGCTTTGTAGCGATGGGTTACTTTGCTTATCAAAATTCTGATAAGGCACTCCTTGGTTGCGGGGCTACGGCAGGACTTATTATTTCCTTTTACGATAATCAAAGGGTTCAGACTCCACAAAAAGGGGCCCTTTTAGGAATGACTAATCAGGATAGCTTTGCGCTGCAAAAGATTTACTTAGTTGCAACCCTTCTTAGAAAGAACTACGCGATTGCTACAGGGTTTTTCATGGCAAATGCCCTTGTCCATGCAGTGCTACAACCACTTTTGAACAATAGGATAGCGGCGACCGACCCCAAACGACTTTTTGGAGACTCTTAAGATAGGCGGCCCTTGCCGCCTTTTGTATTCTGCAGCATGAATCTTTTGGATAAGCTCCAGAACTTGTTCTTGAGCAACCTGATACTTCTCAGCAATTTCATCGATCGATAGATAGTTCTCTACGTACCCTTCGAGAACATTGTCGATCACCCCATATTCCGGGAGAGAATCTAGGTCGATTTGATCGTGGCGGAGCTCTGCAGAGGGGGGTTTGGTAATGATCGAATCGGGGATGATTTCCTTCTTTTCTATTTTATTAATGTGTCTACAAAGATCATAAACGCGCGTTTTCGTCACATCCCCAATCACCCCTAATCCTCCACACATATCGCCATAAAGGGTTGCGTAACCAAGGGCCACTTCACTTTTATTTCCCGTGCTCAGATTAATATAACCATGCTTATTAGATAGGGCCATCAGGATCATCCCACGGATCCGCGCTTGAAGATTCTCCTCGGTGGTATCTCCCTCTTTTCCTTTAAAATAGGGCTCAAGGAGATGGAGATAAGCATCAAAGGGTTCTTTAATGGGGATTTCCAAAAACTCCATCCCTAGATTTTTAGCTAGCTCAGGAGCATCTTTTTGACTTTGGCTCGTGGTGTAGCAAGAGGGCATGCTAATCCCTAAAACATTTTCAGGACCTAGCGCCTTTGCAGCAATATAGGCAACAAGCGCTGAGTCAATCCCTCCAGAAAGTCCTAGACATGCTTTTTTAAAGCCCAACTTATGAAAGTAGTCTTTTACTCCAAGCTGAAGGGCACTGAGAAGGTTTGACATCGATTCATATTCAAAAGGGACAGCACAAGAGACCGCCTCTAAATCAACAACCATCGCATCTTCTGCAAACCCTTTTGCAAGCTGACAAAGCTCCCCTTTTGCGTTGACATAGACGCTATACCCATCGAAAATAATCTGCCCATTAGCGCCCACTTGGCAACACATAATAACAGGACATTGCAAAGTTTTTGCTGCTTTTGCACAAACATTCACCCGAATATCAGGTTTCTGAAATTGATAAGGAGATGCAGAGATATTTAATAAAACATCAGGCTTGTGTTCAACAAGTGCTTGAACAGGATCCCTTCCATAACGGGTATAGCCAACATAACCGGCATGCTGCCAAATATCTTCGCAAATGATGAGTCCTACCCGCTTTCCCCCTACTTCCCAAATACGCGTTTTCGTTCCAGGTTCAAAATAGCGCCGCTCTTCAAAAACATCATAGGTCGGGAGGAGCCACTTATCTTGAAACCCTAAGAGATGTCCATCTTGAACCACCGCAGCACTATTGAGGAGATGTTTTTCCCCTTCTTCAATATTGCGACGAATTAGCCCCACAATTGCTGTTATCCCTTTTGAGGCTTTCACTATCCGTTCTAGATGAAGCTCCATAGAGTCAATAAAGGTGCTATGGTAAACTAAATCCTCTGGAGGATAACCACAGAGCATGAGCTCACCAAACATGACGAGATCAACACCCTTTTCCCGCGCTTGATCCATACTCTCTAGAATTTTTGCTGTATTTCCGTCTATATCCCCAACAATGGGGTTTCTCTGCGCTACCAATATTTTCATAGTTTAAGAGAGGGTAGTTAAATTTCTTTTATTCATCTTTTAGCCTTATCTAATTACCAAAATCATCTAATATTATGTTTTCTTTTGGGACGCCATAATCATCGAGAAGTTTCATTACACTACTATTATGCAGAGGGGGTCCACATACATAGTAGAGGGCGTTTTCAGGTTCTTCCATTTCATTGAGTTGCCCTCTCTCAAAGGCTTTGAAGAGGTAATTTGTTCTTACAGGATCCTCTTGCGGCCAGCCCCCTTCAAGGTCCTCGTTTGTTGGTTCAGATAATACCAGATGATAGAAAAAATTAGCGAATTCTTTATCGAGCAGCTGGTATTCCTCTTGATAGATATTCTCTTTTAAAGAGCGCGCTCCATACCAAAGTGTCACCTTTCTCTTTGTCTTCTTTGTCTTAAAAAGATCGAGAATATGACTTCTTCCAAATGAAGACCCTGCCCCACCAATTAAAAAAACAAGTTCTTGATCCCCTTCAATCATATGGGACTCTCCATAAGGACCAGAAAGTCTTATTTCCTCCCCTTCCTTAAGACCAAAAATATAAGAAGAGCAAGTTCCCCAAGAAATACCAGATGCCAAATGTCCCTTTATAATTGGAGGCAATGCAATCCGAACATTAAACTTTAAGATGTTGCCTTCTGCTGGATAAGAAGCCATCGAATAGGCGCGGATCACCCCTTCATCTTTAAACTCTATGTTCTGACCAAAAAGGGAGAGCTTCTCCCAATCTTCGTAGTACCCTTCTTCCATTGTCTCTTTCCAATCCTCCGTATTCGTTTTAAAATCGGGAACATGAATCTGTAGATAATCTCCAGGGACATAGTTGAGGCTCTCCGTTTCAGGAATTTCAACGATAAGTTCCTTAATAAACGTTGCAACATTTTGATTCGAAATCACTCTTCCCTTAAATTCTCTAAGAGTCAAAAGTGCTTCTGGAAGTTTTAATCCTAAATCATGTTTTACCTTGCATTGACATGAAAGACGCCACCCCTCTCGGAGCTGTTTAGGGGTAAAGCTTGCTTTATCAGTTTCTAGAATATCGCCCCCACCTTTCACAACCTGAACGCGACACTGTTTGCAAGTCGCTTTCCCACCGCAAGGAGAAGGAATCGCTATTCCCTTCTCTGTGAGGGCCGCAAGAAGGGTCTTCCCCCCTTCAACCTCTTTTGTAAGCTCTGGGTTTTCATTAATCTCAATCCTGCAAGGAGCTGTACTGACTAACTTTTTTCTCGTAAAGAGGATGATTCCGGCAAGTAAACTGCCGATAAAGGAGAAAGCGATAATTGCTATGATACTTAGTTCTATGCTCATATCCGGTACATCAAAGCGCGCATTTGTTTTCTTAAGTCGCTGATTTCCATCTCAGACCGCTCTATTTCTTTCGCGTGCCCTTCGTGAGAACTCTTAATCTCTTCCTTCAGCTTATTAATCTCATTTTGAAACGCATCCACCTCACCCATTTGCTTCTTCCGAAGCCTCGTAATCTCTTGTTTCAGCTCATAAATCGTCATCTCATCGGTGGAGCGGATCTCTGAGTGCCCCTTTTCGAGCTTCTGAACCCGCTTTGAATAAGAACTTTCTTTCTTCTTAAGATTCTCTTCAAATTCCGATTCAATCCCCTCAAGCTTCTCCCTAAAAGCCCGAATGCTCTGTTCTGCTTTCTCAATCTCCTCTAAATGTCCTCGCTTAATCTCTTGAATATCATTTTCATAAGTCTCGCAAAGGGTGACAACCTCTTCAATATGCACCTGTTTTTTTCTTCGGAAAAGGAAATAGAAAATCGTCGCTAAGATCAAAGCGCCAACGCCAAAGGCAACTAAGTCAAACCAGTTAAGCTGCCTATCAATAGACTGAATGGTCTTTTCGACCCACTCAGATAGTGTCCCTTGCTTTTGCTGGACCGACTTTTCATCCATAAGAACTCCCCCTTCCCTCTCTATAACAAAAGCCTTCTACTAATCTCAATCAATAACTCAACAGTCCCCTTACACACCCCAATGGACAACATGAGATTGGATCATCCTTGCTGCAAATAAAACAATAGACTATGATCACGTCTCTTATGAAGACTCAAAGAGAACATTGGGCATCCCAGTTTGGCTTTATCATGGCAGCCGCAGGCTCTGCCATAGGCCTTGGTAGCCTTTGGCGTTTCCCCTATGTTGCTGGAGATAATGGGGGTGGAGCCTTTGTTATTCTCTATATCATCTTCACTTTTGCCCTTGGCGTCCCCATCTTTATCGGAGAGCTTCTCATTGGAAGGAAAACGCAGCGAAGTCCCATCTTTGCCTATCAAGAGCTCTCAAGGCAATCAAACAACTGGCGGATGGTAGGTTATCTCAACCTCCTCACTAGTTTTGTCATTCTCTCTTTTTATTGTGTTGTTTCAGGGTGGTGCCTGAATTATGCTCTCATGTCACTAAACCAATTTACATTAGGAAAGTCACCTACAGAAATCCGCGCGATCTTTGATACCGTCTATACCTCATCCGATCTCAGTATCTTTTGGCTAATCATCTTTATCCTTCTCAATATCGGTGTTGTCTATAGTGGAATACGGAAAGGGATTGAGCATTGGAGTAAAATTCTCACCCCAGCTCTCCTCTTTATCCTCATCGCCATGTTTATCTACGGCTTTACAATGCCTGGTTTTACACAGGCCGCTAAGTTTATCTTCTACCCCAACTTTTCAAAGCTCACTCCCTCTGCCATTCTAAGCGCCCTGGGGATGGCCTTTTTTACCCTCAGCGTTGGCCTTGGTATCATCGTCACATATGGAAGTTACCTTAAACCAAGTGAAAACATTCCCAAAACAGCCTTTATCGTTGCAACGATGACCCTCCTCGTCTCCCTCATGGCAGCAATGGTCATCTTCCCCATCGTCTTTACCTTTAATTTTCCTCCCGAAGGAGGTCCCGGCCTTGTCTTCAAGACCATGCCGATCCTCTTTGCCAAACTTCCTGGCAGTCTCGTGATTTCCACCGTCTTTTTCCTCCTCTTTGTCTTTACCGCACTCACCTCCTCCATCTCTCTTTTCGAAGTCCTCGTCGCCAACCTTATGGAACTTTTCAACTGGAAACGGACACGAGCAGTCCTTGTTTCAGCACTTGGTGTCTTTACCTTCGGGATCCCTTCCGCCCTTGCTGGCTCCAAAGCCCTTTTCCCTAATTGGGAAAAGATCTATGGGAAAGACTTCTTTGGTACGATGAATTATATCTCCGCATCGTGGATGATTCCCATCGCTGGGCTCCTAACAACCATCTTTATCGGTTATGTCATGAAAAAAGATCTAACGCGGGAAGAGTTTGGAAAAGGGACGAAAATGTCTTCCCTTTTCGCCCCCTGGTTCTTTACCATCCGCTACGTCGCCCCCCTTGTGGTAGCCATCATTATCCTTGAGCAAGCAGGGATCCTAGATCTTGCCACCCTTTTATCCTTCCTCACAGCTACTTGAATAACATTCGAACTGCATTATATCAACGGCAATGTTATAGTGCAGAAAAGTGTTATTACCCGTGAATGCGACCTATTTCGCGGCAGCCATCCTTCTGAATCAGCAAATCTACTTCGCTTCTCACCTTCGCCAAGGTGGCCTCACCTTGGCTCGGCACTCAGCTTGTATCTCCGCTAATTCAAAAGGCCGCTGCCGCGAAATAGGCCGCATTCACGGGTATAACTACCGTTGCAAATGGCTCAATGAATAGCAGCAGTTATACTGCTTCCTCCTGCTCAACTGGCCGCAAAAGCTTGAGAGCATTCCCTACACAGATTTTTATGAAATTAGATCGAAGCTCACCAGCCCCAATTGCTCGCAGTTTCTGAAGAGCATTGCGTTCTTCCTCTGATAGTTGAGACTCGAATGAGAAGAAGTCTTCTGTGCTTTCTCCTTTTACAACTGTATCCAGATGTTTGAGAACTGAAAGATAGTGTTTTCTCAACTCTAGACTATCCAAAAGCTCTTTTCGAAGAGCTAAAATTTTCCCATTAGTTTCCTCGGTAAAGAATGGGGGAAGATTCTCTGCCGCGTGAGGTGTTTCTACTCCATAAGTAGCAACAGATTTTATTAATAATAGAGGAATGAACTGGGGGCCCATCTCCTTAAAGCTGCCTAATATCTTTTGGCTTGCTCCATTTAGAACAACTTTCAAAATAAATTGTGCTCCCTCTTTATTTGAACCAACTCCAACCGCTTCACAAAAAATATCAAGAATGGGCATGATATCCTCTACTTGATTTCCTAGCTGCTCCACTAATTGCACCAGAAGGCCCTCAGAAGAACTACCTTTTGACCAACTTCGAACAAATTGACCAAAGATACCTGCTACTTCAAAATTAAACACCTCCCCGACGTGACTTCTAACTGTTGGGTGATTTACCAGGTGTTCTAGAAGAGGGCGTCTATCAATATCAGGGTTAGCCCAGTCTATCAGTTCTTGGATTTTAGCTTGCAACTTTTGAATGTTAGGATCTTTAGAATTCTTAATTCTATCGGATAACTGTTGAGGGCTTAATTGCGATACAATATCGGTATAAAGATGGCAAAAAGTGCTGTATATTAAAATCGGTGGAATATTTAAGGTCATAAGAGCTACAAGATATCGCCTAGGAACGTCAATACTAAGGGATTTACACACTTTGCTTGTTAAATAAAGGCTAGCCGAGGTTAAGAGTCCGTTTAAAACAGTACGGTAGATAAAAAGATATCTCAACTCTTTGACCCTGCCTTTTACTTGGCTGTCGATAAAAGGGGTAACTCTTCCTAATAGCGTACAAATTGAGTGATTAATAACTCCGCAGTAGAAAGCATTTTCAGCTAAAGGACTTTTTATAAAAATAGAGGTGACTTTTCCGCAAATAGCACCAATCGTCCCAATAAACACTAAGCGAGTTTTGCTTCTTGAGGTACTCTGACAAACAATGTCTGAGGCCGTTAGAAGATGAACGTATTTATTGGGGACGCTCAATCCGAAAAATTGACTTCCTAATTTAGCAACGGCATAACGGGATCCAATAATAAACGCACAATGGATATAGTTGATACCCTGACGATAAGGACTAGCTTCAGCCATGCTGTTTTTTACTTTTTCCTTTAGGCGAGTTGTTGCATGTTCAATGGATGCAGTCGTTGCACCAAAGAAACAAGCTCCTTTAAAAATTGGAGTTATTGCTTTGGAAACACCTTGAATAGCTCCAGTTTGACTTAATACCCAAGTTAATAATACCGATTTGGCTCCTCCCCAGGCAGTACTAGAAAGTGAAAAGTATGATGAAATAGACATTTTTTCTCTTGCTCCTATAAAAGATTTACTAGTCCTAAAATAAAAGGTGATTTACTTTAATTACCAATAACTATTAGCCATTAAAAAATTTTAACCACGAACCTGTCGCATTAAATCGTATAAAGGAGCAACGACTCCTCTTTTACTAAACCTGCTGAAAAGTCCTAGGACTACCATTGTATACTCCTTTTGGTTTATTTGTAAGGGAGCATTGTGAAGAATTTCTTGATTATTAACAAGCAAAAATAATGGTTACATGTCTACCTTATAATAAGAGGGTTAGCGGTAAATAAAATTTATACTAAAGAGCTCTTTGCTTACTTTCCCCGTATGGTATTGAGGAAATAGCGGGCAGAGTGTTTGAGGCGGGAGAGGGGGCCGAATGGAAATTTTGGAGAGGGAAGATCATCCCCATTGATCCGATAGAGAAGTTGATTGGTGTTGTTCCAGGAAAGATTATGGGCATTACCGATTCGGAAGATGTGAGCGTAGTGCTTTTTGGCGAGAGTATGGACCTTTTTATTCCAGAGGCCGAAAGGATAGACGAAGGAGTTAATGGGAACACCAAGCTTTTCTTCTAGGAGCTTTTTGGAAGCTGCGAGCTCATTTTCAGGATTGATATGCTTTGAGGTGAGAGGACGGTGATGGAGGGAGTGGGAGGCAATTTGAATGAGTGGAGAGTTGGACAATTCTTTGAGCTCGGGCCAGGTGCAAAATGCGGGAGAGGGAATGGGAGGTCCCTTATCGGGAAATGCTTCCACTTTTTCTAGTCGCTCTTTTGGCGAGAGGTTTGTTTCATCAGGGATGTAGGCTGTGGGGACGGCAAGGAGTCCTTTCAGTTGATACTTTTGAAGGAGAGGAAAGATGTGGTGGTAAAAGTCGAAGAAAGCATCATCAAAGGTAAGGCAAACGGAGAGTTTTTTGGGAAGGGGCTCTCCTGGAAGGAAGGTGGGATAGCGGGAGGCAATCCACTCGAAGTGAGCTTCGAGTATATCGAGGGAGTTGGCATATTTGCTAGTGCCAATCTTGTGATAGAGAAGTGCGAGAAGCATAGGCCAACTTGAGGTATTTGTAAAAGGTCGTTTGTCCATTATAAAGAGAGATAATATAACCTTCTTTTCCTCCGAGAAATCCCCGCTTAGCAATATACGATTTTATGAAGGCAAAGCCTCCGTGAAGGAGCGCTTTTGTCAGGGATGATTTTTTCTTGTGGACGTTTTGTTGAGCAAAAAGGGTGGAGTAGTTTTCCATTTTGAGGAGGAAGTCAGAAATCGAGCGGTAGGAGTAGTGTTTTATAGGATTTTGAAGTTTGATTTCTTTGAACCCTTTGTCTTGGACTTTCTCATGAATCATATCGTTTGTGAACGTAGTAGTAGACTTATTGTAGAGGCGGGTATGGCGATCAGGGTACCAACCACACCATTTGATATGTTTTCCATTGAAGTAGTTGTCAAAGGGGAAGGAGTAGACCGATTTGGGATTAAGGTTAAGGGCAAGGATTTCATTAGAAAGTTCGGGTGTGAGGACCTCATCACTATCAAGGGAAAGGATCCAATCGTGAGAGGCATGATTGGCGGCTAAATTATGAAGAGGGCCAAATCCGATGAATGGGGAGTGGAAGACCTTTACGTTGGGGTAGATTTGGGCAAGCTCAAGGGTAGCATCGGTTGAACCGGTGTCGAGGAGAACCACTTCGTCAAAGTCACGAACCGACTCCAAAACTGAACCAAGAGTCTCTTCATTGTTTTTTGTTAAAATCGTTACTGTAATCATATTTCCAATATACCATAAAAGGGATTTGCAGCGGAAATCAAATTTTCTTTTCCTTTTTCTCCTATTTTCCTATAGTGATAGGTTTTTAGGAGAAACCTAAATAGACATAGACAATGAATAAGAAATTAGGTGTTTGGATGCTGACAGCTCTTGTTGTCGGCAATATGATTGGCTCAGGGGTCTTTTTACTCCCTGCATCGCTTGCAAGTTTCGGAAGTATTACCGTTTTCAGCTGGATCGCAACGGCGATCGGTGCGATGCTCCTAGCTTTTGTTTTTGCGAAATTAAGTACTTTGTTTCCGAAGACGGGAGGTCCTTATATCTATTGCAAGGAGGGGTTTGGGAATTTCATCGGCTTTCAAGTGGCTTACAACTACTGGATCTATATGTGGGTCGGGAATGCAGCGATTGCGATCGCTTTTACGAGCTATTTAGCAACCTTTTTCCCTCAGCTTGCCACGAGTGATACCCAAGCTTTTTTTGTTACGGCTGGTGTAGTCTGGTTTTTTACGATTGTAAATATTTTAGGGGTCCACTTGGCGGGGAGATTTCAGCTTATTTTGACGATCTTGAAGTTTGTTCCGTTAATTCTCATTGCTATGATTGGTGTTTTTTTTATCGATGCCCATAATTTGACTTACTTTAATGTGACCGGCAAATCGAATTTTTCCGCCCTGTCAGGTGGTGCAATGCTCACCCTTTGGGCCTTTTTAGGGATGGAATCGGCATCGATTCCAGCAGATGAGGTAAAAGACCCTAAGAAAACGATTCCGATAGCAACAATCCTAGGAACAGCAATCACAGCGATTGTTTATATCTCGAGTACCATTGCCATCATGGGAGTGATTCCTATGCCGCAGCTGCAGGAGTCAACAGCCCCTTTTGCAGATCTGGCAAGACATATTTTTGGAGATTGGGGAATGTATGTGATGGGAGCAGCAGCTGTGATTTCTTGTGCTGGCGCCCTTAATGGTTGGATTCTCCTCCAGGGGCAAATCCCTCTTGCTGCGGCAAAAGATGACCTTTTTCCTAAACGATTTGGAAAGATTTCTAAATCGCGAGCGCCGGTGTTTGGAATTTTCCTTTCGTCAATACTTATCACCGTGGTCCTCTTTTTGAACTTTAATAAGAATTTAGTTGATCAGTTTACTTTTGTCATATCATTAGCGACCCTTGCGGCAATTGTTGCCTACCTTTATACCTCTGTTGCAGAATTTGTAGTTTATGTTAGACATCCTGATAAAGCTGATAGAAAGACGATAGTTAAAACTCTTACGATTTCAGGACTTGCTTTCCTTTACACTTTTTGGGTGACTGTGAGTGCGGGGCAAGAAATTGTCTTTTATGGGGCTCTCCTCATGTTTACAAGTATCCCAATATATGGGTGGATGGAATGGCAAAAATATAGGAAGCAACTGCATGGGGAAAATTAAGAAAATTTATGATTCTGTTCATCGCTTTATTCATATCGATGAGATAGAGAGCTATTTAATCAACACAGCCCCTTTTCAGAGGCTTCATTATATTCATCAGCTTGGAGTGACTTATTTCGTTTATCCAGGTGGAACTCACCGCCGTTTCGAGCATTCCCTGGGGGTGATGGAACTGGCAACGGGGATTTATGACGAGATAACTTCGGGAGAGCTTCCAAAAAAGCTAACCGATAGGATGCCAAGGTTTGGAACCCATGAGTACCGTTACTGGCGCCGTGTTCTTCGATTAGCGGCACTTTGCCACGATCTAGGCCATCTCCCTTTTAGCCATGTCGCAGAACAACGCCTTCTTGGAAAAGGGGGGCACGAGATATGGACGCAAAAGATTATGGAGAGCAAATTTCTAGAGCCTGTTTGGGAGCGGTTTCTTGCAGAGTGTATTCAAGATGGGATTAGCCGCGATGTTAGGCTTGATGTGATGAAGGTTGCCCTTGGAGAGAAAAAATTCGAAGGGGAATTTAATCCCTGGGAACGTGTTGTGGCTGAAATTGTGACGGGTGATTTCTTTGGAGCTGATCGGATCGATTACCTACTTCGTGATTCCCAATGTACTGGCCTTGCTTATGGTCTATTTGATTACCATCAATTGATCGAAATGCTGAAGATTATTGTCACTCCTGAGGGGGACCTTGCCATTGGTGTAGAAGAGAATGGGCTCGAGTCGTGTGAAGCCCTTCTCTTGGCGCGCTACTATATGCATAAGCGCCTCTATCAATACTCAAGTGTGAAATCCTACGCTTTTCACCTCGCCCGGTTTATGGAGACGATTTACTACGATATTGCAGGGGATCTCGATCGCTATATTTCGATGACCGATAATGAGGTCCTCGCTGAGCTCAATAGTGCCTCGAGAGATGAAAACCACCCCGGTCATTTCGATGCAAAATGTCTCTATATTCGTAACTACCGCTTCCGAGCGATACCCCTGATTTCTCCACCAGAAGAGAGTGACATGGTATCGATCAAAGAAGAGATTGGAATTCCTGATGATCAAATCTTTTGGGAAATTTCGAAAAAAGGAAAAAAACGACTTGGGATGAACTTTCCTGTTCTTAAACAGGATGGAACAGTGGATAGTGGGGATAACCTAAGCGAGATATCGGTTCCTCCTAAAGAGAAGAGTTGGGTCTATATCGCCCCTCAGTATGAAAACGAACTTCGGAAAAAACTTAACCACGTGGATGTTTTAGGATGAGAAAATGGCTCCCTTTAGGACTCTTTTTAATATTAGCTAGTTTGGGATTTGCAGATAGCTGCGCTACCCCTCCAGTTCCGGTTCCTCGGCCAACCCCTCAAGCAATAGAATTTTACAAGAGCGGGAATATCCTTTGGATCGTTCAAAATCTTTGGGAGCTTGCAGTTCCTGCCCTTATCTTATTTACAGGATTTTCTGCAAAAATTCGGAGGTTTTGTGACGGGATCACTAAGATATGGTTTTGGAATACTTTTTTCTTTGTCCTTTTTTTCCTGATCATCGCAGCAATTTTAACCCTCCCTCTCGATTATTATTCGGGGTTCCTCCGTCCCCATGCTTATGGAATGTCAAATCAGACACTTGGAAGATGGGTTAATCACTATCTTATTGGAACAGGAATCTCTACTTTAATAGGAATTATCATTGCTTGGATCCTTTATGCCATCATTCGGAGAAGCCCCAGAAGGTGGTGGCTTTACGTTGGAATCTTGACTTTTCCTCTCATTGTTTTCATGGTGATTGTCCAACCTATCTGGATTGCCCCACTCTTTAATAAATTTGGCCCGATGAAAGATAAGGAGCTTGAGCAAAAAATCCTCATACTTGCATCGCGAGCTGGGATTGAGGGGAGTCGGGTTTATGAAGTGGACAAAAGTGCCGATACGAATCAAATCAATGCCTATGTAACCGGAATTGGCGTAACAAAGCGGATTGTTATTTGGGATACGGCGATCAAGAACTTTTCAGAAGATGAGCTCCTCTTTGTCATGGGACATGAGATGGGACACTACGTTCTCCATCACATGTGGTGGGGACTTCTTGTTTATACACTTATTTCTATTGTCACCCTCTTTCTTATTTATCTTGTAGGAGGATGGTGTATAAGAAGATGGCAAGGGCGGTTTGGATTTAGTGAGATGTCAAATATCGCTTCGCTCCCCCTTATCTTCTTACTTTATGGGATTTTTTCAATCCTTTTAGCCCCGGCGGGGAATATTTTCTCCCAAAGGATTGAACATAATGCCGATACTTTTGGGTTGGAGCTCACCCATCTCAACCATGCAGCAGGAACAGGTTTTGTGAAACTACAAATGAATAACCTTGGCTATCCTTGGCCAGGTGAGCTTTATATGCTCTTTAGAGCAAGCCACCCCTCAATTGGAGCACGCATTACCTATTTTAATACCTATGCCCCCTACTGCCACGGAGAGCCTCTAAAGTATGAAAGATTTTTTAAACCCCACGTTTCTCAGGGCCCGTAAATAAATAACCTCCCTAAGAAACTTAATTTGGCAAAGTCGCAGCCAGTCAAATAGGGAGGTTATTTATTTACGAGGCCTTAACTAACGTGGTATACTCATCCCTATGAAAATAGAAAGAATTTTTTCACAGGTAAAAGGGGAGTTTCTGACCTATTCCAAGGGGGAGAAAATTTTCTTCCTTTTCGCGATGCTTTGCGGTTTTTTTATCACAGCAGAATATGCGATTACCAAACCGACAAGCAATTCGATTTTTTTAGCTCACTATAGTGTGAAGCTCTACCCTTACGCGTGGCTCCTTACCATTCCCCTTAATCTCATTGTCGTTACCCTCTATAACCGATTTCTTTCCAGGCTTGGCTGCTTTCGGATGTTTCTTTCTACCATCTTTTTAACAATTGGAATCAATGCCCTATGTGGCGCTTTTGTTCAGGATTATTCCCCCCTTGCTTTCCTCCTCTATGTTTGGAAAGACATTTATGTCCTTTTGATGTTTCAGCAACTTTGGTCGGTTATCCATACAAAAATGGAGATGTCGAAAGCAAAATATCTCTATGGGATCCTCTTTGGAGTGAGTGGGATTGGAGCGATCTTTGGAAGCCTTATCCCCAGCTTTTTTGCAGTGAGACTTGGTTCTGAGCACCTTCTCTATATGACGATTCCCCTCTATCTCCTCTTCATCGCCTCCTATTATCAAATGCTCAAACGGAGTGGGATGGAAAGAGCTGACCACATGCAGATTAAAGAGGCAAAAGGGGGCTTTAAACTGATCCGCTCTTCAGCGGCGCTAAAATTCATCCTCCTTATCGTCATTTTGATGCAACTTTCAACAACAATCATGGATTTTCAATTCAACAGCCTTTTGCAGCAAAGGTATCCGTTGCAAGATCTCCGGACACAGTTTTATGGTCGTCTATGGGGGATGATCAATACTTGCAAGCTCTGCCTCCAATTTTTTGCGACCTTCCTCCTCGTTCAATTCTTAGGTCTTCGGAGGAGTCACTTTGTCGTTCCAGGAATCCTTCTAGGGAATGCTGTTCTCTCTCTTGTGACTCCCTCTTTTGCCCTTATCACCTATGGCTTTAGTGTGGTGAAAACCTTCGACTATTCGATTTTTAATATCTTAAAAGAGATGCTCTATGTCCCACTTAAAACCGATGAAAAATTCAAGGCCAAAGCGGTCATCGATGTCTTTGCTTACCGCTCTGCCAAAGGTGTTGCCTCTCTTTTTGTCATTGCGATGGGTATTTTCTCTTCTGAAAGGCTCCCTTATGCTTATTCCTGGGGACCCTTTTCTTTATTCTTCATATGGATCGGAGCTGTTTATTTTTACTTTAGTTCAAAAAGGCAACCCTTTTCACCCTCTTTTGAATGATACGTCTGCAGTAACCCAAACATTAAGGGGAATCCATTTTGCTCGGTTTAGTAACGTGGGAACCCAGCGGAAGAAATCAACCCTGTTATCGCATGGTCCATCTATGATTTGTGCCAGGAAAGGGTGATATTCTTTAGGTCTGCTACAGGAATGCCACTTTTCCCTAAAAGGGAAGTTTAAAAATCTTATCGCTATACTTATCAAAGACAGGGAGCCTCTCTTTACTAAGAGGCCAATAGCTTTTCATTTGCTCTAGATAGGTTGTCACTTGGGTTTAAAGCGCACCGCGCCAGTAGCCGTCTAGTGAAGAGAGATTCATGCCTTTTTCTCCCATTGTTCAAAACATTGGAATGCTAGTTGAAAAAGCTCTGTCGAATCTGGTGAGTCCTTATTTTTGTCAGGATGGAGGGCTAGACGGTATTTTCTTTTTTGTTTTCTAATCTCAAGAAGAGGCATATCTTTACGAAGGCCAAGTAGATTGGAAATCGTTTCAGGAGTTTCGCCATTTTCGCTTTTCCATTTATTGGTTTGAACATCATATTTAAACTTCTCGAATAATGACCCACTATCAGGACATGCATTCTCATTCGGATTAAGCGATTCAATAGTTATCTTAGTCCATAAATCGAAAGTGCCAGGGGATGGAGGGGCTACTCCAGCCACTCTTCTGAATAACCATTGATACAATTCTTTTGGGATAAAACTATTAGGTATTCGGATATTATACTCGGGAAGCCGTTTTTGCCAAAGCTCAGCTAAGAGCACAACTGGAAGGGAGTAGTTAACTGACAAATCAAAGAGGGTTTCGTAAAGGTTTCTTAAAATCACGATTTTATGTCCCATAGAACGAATTTTATGCTCTAACGCTTTTAGGGGGTTTTTTGGGGAAAGCCCCATGGTTATCCCGTCTCCTGATTGGCTCCTATCGTTGTATCTTAGTTGGTTGGCAATAGTTTCCCCATCGAAGGGGTAAACATAGTCGATCTCTGCACCCAATGCATTAGCTTCATGAACAAACTGAATGAGATTTTCCTCTGCAACAGCGGTCATTTCCCCGATTTTCCTCAGGTTTTCATTTGGTATAGATCCGCAGACAGCAAACCTGTCATTTATCGAAAAGGGGAGTAACCCCCCATCTTTTCCAACGATTCCAAGCTCATTCCTTAGAGTAAAAGAGAGATATAGTCCGCACCGCTCTTTTTCATTGGCGAGAAAATTAGCGGCACCATAGGGAGTTTGAAGAAAAATTAACATCGCAACCCCACACACAACAATAGTTGCCATAGCAAGCGTATCAAAATAACCAATAGTGCTGTTAAAAACCTTTACGGCGCCGAAAGCAGCTAGGAGAACCGCAAAACCTCCTATGAGCGCGCAAGAGAAGTCGTGGAAGCATGCATGGGCAAAAGGAATAGCCTTTGTCAAATCGTTATTGTTTTTAGTGAAAGAATATTTGCCGAGAAAAGAAGTGGCCCTTACTCCGTTGCAGACCACTCCTAAGGGTGAAATATAAAGAACCGTCATAGCAAGATAGGCAACGCGAATAGGAGTTGTAAGTAAAAGGCGAGCCCCCTTATACAAGGGGTTTTCTGGTTTTTTATAATTTTTAAAGGGGTCTTTCGTTGTATTTACAAAGGATTCGTAGGCAGATCCGTTCACTGATACAAGAAAAACCTTGTCGTAAGAAGTTGGACTAAAAAAGTCCAATGCCCACCTATTCAAGACCGCCATTTTAGTAAATGACTGCACCCCTACGTTTTCCATCGATTTTACCCCCCTATTAACTTAATCTGGCATCATTATAGTAAAATTTTAGAATAACGGAAAGATAAGTCATTTTTTTTATTTTGTTTCCTAGAGCCCAAGTATCAGATTTTGTGCGGTTGCTTTCTTTATCTTTTTAATTCTAAGTAAGTTGCAAAATCTCATCTAGTATTTGCACTATGTTTTCGATTTTGCAACTTACTTAGAATCAAAATCCTATCGAAATCGCCACCCACAAAATCCGGAACTTGGGCTAGAGGAAGTAGGAAAAACTCCTTGAAGCTTAGGCCCCACTATTACTATTATGAGTCGCCAAAATAGGAGCTATTTATGAGCAAAGTGAAGCGAACATTTAAAAACGGCGAAGAAACGATTGAAGTGGATCTTGACCCCTTTGATATTTTTCATGACCCTCTCTTGAATAAGGGAACAGGATTTACTGAAGAAGAGCGGACCGAGCTAGGACTTCATGGCCTGATTCCTTTCCATGTCTCATCGATTGAAGAACAAGTGAAACGGCGGTATGCTAACTTTAAAGGGAAAGAAAATGATATTTCCCGTTATAAGTTCCTCTCGACTCTTCAAGACCGAAATGAAACCCTTTTTTACCGCCTCTGCAGCGAATATCCTGATGAGATGCTTCCCTATATTTATACCCCAACCGTTGGGGATGCTTCCTTAAACTTTAGCTATCTCTATAGTCAAAATAGGGGAGTTTATATCTCCTATCCTCATAAAGATCGGATGGAAGAGATTATTAGCAACATCCCAAGGGACCGTGTGGATGTTATCGTAGTGACAGACGGAGCCCGCATTTTGGGTCTAGGCGATCTAGGAATGGGGGGAATGGCAATTCCTGTTGGAAAACTTGCCCTCTACTCTCTTTTTGGGGGAATTCACCCTGCTTATACCCTCCCCATTACCCTCGACGTTGGAACGAATAATAAAACCCTCCTTAATGATCCCCTCTACCTTGGCTGGCGAAACGAACGTCTATCGGGTAAAGAGTACGACGGCTTTGTCGAAGCCTTTGTTAAAGCCATCACTAAGCGGTATCCTAAAGCCCTCCTTCAATGGGAGGACTTTTCTAAGGAGCAAGCACAGCCTCTTTTAGACCGTTACCGCAATAAAATTTGTTGTTTCAACGATGACATTCAAGGAACTGCTGGCGTTGTTGTTGCAGGTCTTTTGGGAGCGATTAAAGGAATAGAGAGTGATATCAAAGATCAACAGATTGTTCTTTTTGGAGCGGGATCTGCTGGCATAGGGATCGCGAGATTGATTACACAGGCAATGATCCTCGAAGGGGTCTCCGAAGAAGATGCGAAAGAGAAGATCTATGTTATGGGACGAAATGGTCTTGCACATACAGGATCTAATGAGCTCGACGATCTGAAAAAGCCTTTTGCACAAAAAGAGGAAAAAATCAAAGAATGGGGAGTTACTGATATGCAAAATATCTCCCTTTATGAAACGGTCAAACATGCTAAGCCAACGATTTTGATTGGAACCTCAACACAGCCCAATACCTTTAGTGAAGAGATCGTCACCGAAATGAAAAAACATGTGGCTCGCCCCATTATCTTCCCCCTATCCAATCCCACCTCCAAGTCTGAAGCTAGGCCAGAGGATTTGATGAAATGGACCAAAGGGCAAGCCCTTATCGCAACGGGGAGCCCTTATCCACCTGTCAAATACGAAGGGAAAAGTTATACCATTGGTCAGTGTAATAATGTCTTTATTTTCCCAGGCGTTGGTCTAGGGGTGATTGCCTCTGGCGCTACCCTTGTTACTGATCGGATGTTTCTAGAAGCTGCCGATGTTCTCAGTAAATACTCTCCTATTTTGAACAATCCTTATGCTTCCCTTTTCCCAAAGCTTGCTGAGCTTCGAGCGATTTCACGTGATGTTGCCATTGCTGTTGCAGAGGAAGCGATCAAAGAGGGGATTTGCTCCAATCCTCCCAAAGAGGCGAAGCAAGCAGTCCTTGATAACATGTGGGAACCGAAATATGCAACGCTCAAAAAAATGAAAAAGTAAAGAGCTAATTGCAAAAGTCCCAGGTCATCGATTTTTTAGGAGTTTTGCAGTGGTTTCTAAAATTTTTTCTTGTTTCTAATATTAAGATTCGGTTAAGCTTCGCCCAGTTTAAAGTTGGCAAGTTGACAAATGGCTAAAGAATCGCTCGAGCGCATTGCATCGATCTTCACAAAGAAAGGGGAAGCAAGAAAAAGAGAAAAATCCCTTAATACACCCGTTGTCCATTTGAATTTCTTTCTATTAAATGCAGCCTTTAAGAAGATCCAAAAAGGGAAATCGAAAAAAAACCTTTCTCTTTTTACCACAAAGATTCTCAACTCTAAAAGTAAACATTTTGCAGCTCTCATTAAGCAAGCTGAGTCCATCTGTTCAAAGCAAGACATTGAACTCTTTTCCTATAAAGAGTTCTACTCTCAAAACTATTTTGTCCTTCGCCGGGCCGTCCAATGGAATTTTTCAAAATACATCAAGTCAAAACGAGAGGCTGCCGCCCTCATCAATAAGATGAAAGAGGCCTCACCAGAGGCTTTCAAACGACATCTTATCACTCTCCTTAAAGACGAGGAACTCACTTCGCAAGAGATCGAGCAGGAGGCCAAACATCTAGAGGAGCAGCATTCCCTTTGGCAGGCCGGTCCTTCTAACCCCACCTCTATCTCTCCGTTATAGAACTAATTTGTTTAAGTATTTGTTCCTTAATCGGTTGTAAATGGAAAGGGGTAATTTTATCCAGAATAATCATTTGTTGGAAATCATCAAAGTTTGAAGAATATCGCTCAAGATCTGTTGAATTTAAGGTGGAGAGAGCATTGTCGAGAGCCTCTTCTATCTTATGAGGAGCTATATTTTCTTGAGCATCCTCTGCTGTGATAATGAATAAAAATATAAGGATGGCATACAAGTAGTTCTCGTTTTGTGGGGTATATTTTTCATGCAGCTTGGTAAAGATGTAGCGGCTCCAAACCATTTCTTTAATTTGCTCAGTTTCAAATGAGAAATTTTTCTCCAGAAAACTTAGATAATTTTTTATTTCTTCAATGGTTGGAAGGCATTCTTTATTTTTGGTTAAGGTTTTCACGCTGTCGGGGATATCATCCATTTTCCTTCTGAAAATGGCGTGCAATGACCTTTCGTCGTAGAAGCGGATGTATTCTAAAGCCTTTTGTGTAAGGGGAATATTTTGTGCTTGCGCTTTTGAAAGGGAGAAGAGATTTTCAATTCGAATGGCTTGGAGGTGAGAATGCCAAAATGAATTGCCTATGGGAGCGTCAAAATCTCTACCGCAGTCCCATTTTAGAAATAAGATCTCAGTAAGCTCATGAAGACGGACGTGCTCTCTTTCAAAATCCTGTTTGGAGATAAAGGCCGTATAGTTATCGGGTCCATTCATACGCTTGCTATGCCTTTGAATGATTGTATCTTCAAAGAGTCCATTGACTTTTTGTACGGTCCTTTCAAAGGAGTCGTTGAGTTTCCTAGTAGATGCAAACTCCTTCAGTTCACAAAAAACCCGGTACTCCTCTTGTTCTCTTTTGTCGAAGAGAGTGTAGGCGCGAAACATTCCTCGTTTGTATAAACAATAAAGAGAGTCATATGCAGACTGATAGAAATAGCTTAGGTTTTCAAATATTCTTTCCATAAGTTCCCCAAGTTGGATCTAGGCAGTGTTTGGAAATTGCTTTCGAAACTGAAAAGAGAGGTTTTTTCCTAGAAGGCATGTTTGGAGACCGAAGCAAACTTGTAAAGTTTGTGAAGGTCGCATTCACGGGTATTAGGGAAAAAGATCCTTCATCAGCTTA
>JANQJL010000071.1 GCA_028281675.1 Simkaniaceae bacterium | reverse complement strand
TTTATCAAGATAAAGAAAACCTGGCCCTTTAGGGCCGGGTAGTTTAACGCCACTTTGGGAGGGGTACGAAGCCCCTCCCCAAAACGATTCCCCGTCCTTTAGGGCGGGGTTCACCAACCAGTAAATTCATAGTAGACTTTTCAATGCCTCTTGTTGTTTTTGATGGGCAAGGGTCACCACTGCATACAGCGGTTTTGACAGGATGTTATTACTTTCTAACGTTTTTTCCGACCAAAAGCGGAGCCCATTAGGTGTGTTTGGATGGTCTTTAAGAAATTGGTGCATACTTCTTAAAGAACTCCCATGCCCACTTTTTACCTCTATAGGGATCACCTGTTGTTTCGAAGCGTAGAGATAGTCCACTTCAGCAAGTGAACCCTTTGATTCTCGTTTCCAAAAATAGAGGTTTTCTTTTGATGAAGGAGAACCATAGGCCAATAGCTCTTGTCCTACAAAAGCTTCAGCAATTGAGCCACGGTTGATGAAATCTTTGTTGGGATTTAAAAACCAAGCCGCCAGGTCCAATCCGAGTAAAGACTGAGCAATGCCCACATCCAGAAAAATGGTTTTAAAACGGTCAAGACGAACTTCTGCTCCTAAAGGGATGCCATTACCTGCAGTGTGCATCACTTGGTGTACTACATTGGCATAGCAAAGAAGATCAAGACAAGGGGCCAACTCTCTTTTCTTGTACTCTCCATGAATGCGAGAGTATTTAAACTGCAAACCGATGAAGTAGGGGATTTGATGAAAAAGAGTTTCTAGATGAGGAAGTTGATGTTTTTTTGCATATTTCGGAAAGTCTTGTCGGTAGGTTTCAATGAGCCCATTCAATGCTTCATAACTGGCATGGGGATCTTTTGTTTCTATCCAAGCACTCACAGCTTCTGGCATCCCTCCAATGGCTAGATAAAGGCCAAGAAGGTCGAGAATTTTCTCATGAATCAGCTTCGAGAAAGATTGCTCTTTTAAAATGGCATCGATTAGGAGCTCATGACCATCTGCTGCTAAAAACTCCATAAAGGATAATGGGTAAACATAGAGCATTTGGATCCGCCCTACAGGAACCCCCACTTTCTGAATGGCAAAGTCTAAGAGAGATCCCGCAGCGATGACGTGAAGCTTGGGGATCATTTCATAGAAATAACGGAGAGCAACGATCGCTTTGGGAGCCGCTTGCACCTCATCTAAAAAAAGGAGGGTCTTTCCCGGAATGATCTTCGAGTTGGCCAAAAGAGCAAGCTCCATTAAGATTCGCTCTGGTTGGAGATCTTTTTCGAAAATATTCTTCGCTTCTGGCGTTAGTTCGAAGTTAATTTCAACCAAGGTCTCAAACTCCTTCCCCAGTCTCCGTATTGAGTAGGTTTTGCCAATTTGACGTGCTCCCCTAAGGAGTAAGGGCTTACGTGTGGAGGAGTTTTTCCAACTCTTTAAGTGCCAGTCGATTAGTCTTTTTATGTTCAAAATATAAACCAAAATTGTTGCTCATATGTTCAAAATATAAACCAAAAAATCTTTTTTGTGGTCAAAAAATAAACCAGTCGCCGCTATTTCAGCTTTTCTGAGGCTGCTTAGGAAAGCGATTTTTCTTAAGCAGTCCCCTATAGAGGTCACCATTTGGGATCTGTTGCAAACTATTGAAAACCAACAGAACTCTTGCAAGTTTGCGCTGCGCAGCTAAGACGTTATGACACCAGAAACATTCAATTTATTTTGGCACAGCGCCTTACTGAGGAAATGTTGGAGCCCTGTGTGGCGGGTTTTGACGTTATCGGTTTTGACCGCGATGGCTAAGGCCTTTTTTGTCCCTAAAAGAATAACAAGTTTTTTGCCACGGGTAATTCCTGTATAGAGGAGGTTCCGAAAGAGGAGTTTAAAGTGAGAAAGATGGACGGGGATGATAACGCAGGGACACTCGCTTCCTTGATATTTGTGGATCGATACAGCATAGGCAAGTATCAACTCATCGATATCGGAAAAGTCATAGGGAACCTCTTTCCCATCAAAATTAACAACGAGCTCTTGGCTTTCTAAATCGAGAGAGGTGATACGCCCAACATCGCCATTATAGACCTTTTTGTCATAGTTGTTCCGGATTTGCATCACCTTATCATAGAGGTTAAAGTGGCGCCCCATCCGCTCTAGGGAAAGGGGTTGTGGATTGAGCTTTTGCTGAAGAGCATGGTTGATGTTGTCGGTTCCGATGATCCCTTTCTTCATAGGGGAGAGAACTTGGATATCATTAATGGGATGAAAGGGGAATTTTTCAGGGATATGATGTTCAATGAGGGTAATAATTTTCGAGAGGATTTCATCAGGAGATTCGACGTTAAAAAAGACAAAATCGCTCCCTTGTTCGTGTTCTGTTTCGGGGAAATAACCGGCGTTAATCCGGTGGGCGTTAGCAACGATGCGCGACCCTTTTCCTTGGCGGAAGATCCACTTCAAACGGGTCATCGGAATGGTCTCAGAATAGATCATATCTTTAAGGACATTACCGGCGCCAACACTCGGAAGTTGATCGATATCGCCGATGAAAATGACCCGGGTTTCATCGGGGATTGCTTTGAGGAGACTATACATCAGAAGGGTATCAATCATGCTGGCTTCGTCAATAATCAAAAGGCGGGCGGTGAGGGGGTTTTCACGGGTCCGTTTAAATCCTCCCTCATTAAAATCAAACTCGAGTAAACTATGGATGGTGAAAGCTTTTTTCCCGGTGATTTCTGTCATCCGTTTTGCAGCCCTTCCAGTTGGAGCAGCCAAAGTAATTTTATCGGTAACCCGTGAGGTAATTGAAAGGATAGCGCGTGTGATCGTACTTTTCCCAGTTCCTGGTCCCCCTGTGATGATGTGGATTTTTTCCTCTAAACTTTTTGAGATCGCTATCTTTTGTTCTTTAGCAAAGCGGATCCGGTGTTTTTCCTGTGCCCATTCAATAGCCTTATCGATGAGAACAGGGCGGATATTGCAAGGGGCTTCTTGGATCCGTTGTAGTTCTCGAGCCACACCCCATTCGGCATTGTACAAGGGGCGGACCCAAATATGGGGGATCTCTTCCAACGCTTCCACCATGATGTGCCCTTCCATCACTAATGCTTCAATCTGATCACCAATCAGAGCTCCATCAACTTCTAAAATTTTCTCAGCTTCAGGGATAAAGCTTTCTTTGGAATAACAGACATGACCATCATTACTCAGCTCCCATAAAACATGTTCAATGCCCGCTTTAATCCGGATGGGGGAGTCTTTAGCGATCCCTAAATTTTGGGCAAGTTCATCAGCAGATTTAAAGCCGACTCCATAGATTTCTTTGGCGAGGGCATACGGGTTTTCCTTCACCTTGTCTATACTTTCTTCCCCATACCGTTTAAAAATCTTTTGAGCCAAAGAGGGACGGACTTGATGGGTCCGTAGAAAGATCATCACATTGCGGATCCCTTTTTGTTCATTCCAACACGCTTCGATCTTTTCCACCCGCTTGGCACCGAGGCCAGGGATCTCAGTCAATCGATGAGGAGTCTTATCGATGACTTCGAGAGTTTTTACTCCAAACTCTTGAACAATCCGCTCAGCATAAACCGGGCCGATCCCCTTCACCATCCCCGACTCTAAATATCTCTGTATCCCTAAAAGGTCGACAGGAGCCGTGACCTCATAACTTTCTATTTCAAACTGCCGTCCATGCCTTTGGTGATGCTTCCAGGTTCCCTTGCAGTGGAGGGTTTCACCTGGGCTGACACCTGACAAAGAGCCTACCACGGTAATATGGTCCTGCTCTCTGGGTGTTTTGAGCTTGGCCACGGTAAATCCCGTTTCCTCGCTTGCAAAGATGATATGATCGATAAATCCACTGAGTTGATCCATAGGAAGCTATCTTACTTCAAATATTTCTCTTTGAACACAAATTTTTTGTCTTTCCTAAATCGATTGAACTAAAATCTCTAGGTGAATATAATCATTTTCTACGTTATTCCGGATTAGCTCAGCGGTAGAGCAGTAGACTGTTAATCTATTGGTCGCTGGTTCGAATCCAGCATCCGGAGTCTTTGGCTAGTTAAGCAGCTAAGTGAGAGCTTAGCTGCTTTTTTTATAAGAAACATGTTAAACCACTACCCCAAAGTGCGGCCCATGGGTCGCACTTTGGGGTATGAGCTACTTATTTTTACGGACAAAGCTAAAGATTAGAAGACCGACCCCTGCGATAAAGATAACAATTCCACCGCCATGCAACCAATTAGCGATCTTTTGATATTTGTCAGCGTCTTGTTTTCCTGCATCGATCTGTTTTTGTGCAGAGCCAGTGGCCATATCGCCCAGACCTTTTGAGAAGGGGGTTACGTCAGAAAGTCCCTGCAACTTATCGACACTTCCTTGGGCACTTGCAATTTTTTTGCGTCCTTCTGCAACTTCTCCTGAGATGTAGCTGCCAAAGATGTAAAAGACAATGCCTAGGATGACGAGTATTCCACCTAAAATTCTCTTTTTTTTCATAACCTTACCTTAAAACTAATCCATATTTCTCTATTTTCTGATTGCAGAAAAAAAGTAAAGGTTTTTTCAATAATCGGAGGTTTAACCGTCGTATTGCTAGGCAGTGTTTGGAAATCCATTCCTAAACTGATGAAGGATCTTTTTCCCTAATAAGGTCAGTTTTCGACCTTCACAAACTTTATAAGTTTGCTTCGGT
>JANQJL010000070.1 GCA_028281675.1 Simkaniaceae bacterium | reverse complement strand
TGGAACGTTCATTTTTAGTGACTTAAGTTAAATTTTGCGAAAGTTGGGCTAGCTTAAATGTTGCTCAGAGCATGTTTTCTTCGTTTTTCAGGGACGACTGTGTAATGTCGGAGCTGAAGCCTGATTCCAAATGGCAGTTTGCAATCATACCGCAGAGAAACGAAACGACTTTGTATACTTGCCCCTTTATGATCCGCCGTTATGTTTCTTATTCCGTCTTGTGATAGCTTGAAAATTATGGAAAGCTAAAACCTGTAGAGATAGTTAAAGGCTCAGTGGTAAGAGAACGAGAAAGAGGGAGCAAATTAGCTAAATTTTTGACAGGGCATTGATATGATGATGGGTAAAAACTATCATCAGGGGTTTTTGCTGAAATCAAATAAGTTGAACGACAAATATCCGATATCCAAGCTCTCCTGAGCATTCTTTCTCCGGAAAATTCTGTTCTCCCATGTAACATTCGCTTATTATCAATAATAATAATTTCCTTTGAAACAAGTTTTTCGAAATGATGAAATTTCTTATTCAAGACAAAGCATTCGTTAAATTCTTTTATAGACTTGAAAATTCTACAAGGGATCAACATGTCTTGATCATAACTGTAACGCAAGGAATATACCTTTTTTTCATCCTTTTCATATATTGATACCCGATTAGCCATAAATTCATGGCGAGAAAGTGCGATACTTTTTTCAAAGAGTGGCTGAATAAGTTCTGGATGGGTTTTAAAAGCTTCGTTCAAGAGTTGTTTCCCATCTATAACAATGCTTTCCCCCCCTTCAGCAGCAGGGGTTATACACTCTAAAATAACAAATTTTGGAGGACGCACTCTTTTGTATTTTTTTTCATGAAGAATGATCTCGTCAATGTAAGCCCCATCGGTGTGAGGGAAGAACCTTATATTTGAAGAAACAGTGTATGCTTCGATTTTTGAACGCGTATCTGCAACGAAAGAAATGCCCCCGTGTGATTCTGCACGATTTTGGATGTTTCCAAAGTGTTCACAAATTAACCTAAAGGTGGTATTGGAAGGCTGATAATTTTGTTTTAAAATTACAAAACCGGAAAGCTGGATCCTACCAATAATGGATTGGCTTTTTAATAAAATATCGTCTACTTTGGAAATTTCAATTCTTTGTGTGGTAAAAGATCTTTTAAAAAAACACTGAAGAGAAAGATTAAGTCTTGAAGAGAAACTTATACTCACCACACCCCAATTCTTTTTAAAATGTCATTTTCTGTAAATTTGTAGTAATCACAGAGTTCTTTGGGAGATCCAGATTCTCCAAAGTTATCTATTGAAATAGCTACTCCGTTTTTCCCGATGTATTGATGCCATCCTTGAGAAACCCCTGCTTCAACGCTAATTGATTTTTTAGCATTTCCAAGGACTTGCCTTTTATACTTTTCTTGTTGTTGATCAAACAATTCTTGACAAGGCATGGAAACCAGTCGAGTGGAAAATCCCATTTTATGTAAACACTTTATCACACGTTTAGCGAGAAAAACTTCGGATCCTGTTGCTACAAAGAGAAAATCAACATTGTGCTTACTTCCTTCTAATATATAACCTCCTTTTCCAAATCCATTTGCATAAGAACAATCTGTTCCAAGTAATAGAGGTAATTCTTGCCTAGAAAGTAAAATAGCTACAGGGCCATCGTGAGATAATGCAGCAATCCAGGCCATTTTGACTTCGTTACTATCCGCTGGTCGAATTGTTAATAAATTGGGAATGGCTCTTAATTGAGCAATATGTTCAACAGGTTGGTGAGTGGGCCCATCTTCACCAATCAAAAATGAGTCATGAGTAAGTTGAAAAATAACTTTTTGTTTCATCAGGGCTGACATTCTTATCGCACTCATCATATAATTGCTAAAACACAAGTAGGTTCCTATAAAAGGTCGGATGAGCCTTGTTAAGGCCATTCCTATGGCAATTGTGCACATGCCGAATTCTCGAACACCATATTTAATATTCCTTCCAGAAAAGTTTGCAAAAGAAATAGAGCGATACTTGTTTAAATAGGTTTTATCACTACGAGAAAGGTCTGCCGAACCTCCATAGAGATCGGGAATTTCTTCAGCAAGAATATTTATAATTCGCTGTGAAGCAAGCCTACCCGAGATGTTGTTTGGAAAAGAAATAGATGAGAGTTTTTGCTCAATATCCTTTGGAATTTTTCGGTTAACAGAATATAAAAATTCCTTTTTTAAGTGAGGGTATTTAGTTCCCCATACATCATATTTTTGATTCCAGTTAGATTCTAGCTTAGCTAACTCTAATCTGTGAACCGCCAAATCTCGATTGAATCGATCATGAGTGGGGCACTCTTTTTTTATCTTTGCAAGTTCTTTCAATGGATTTCCATGAGCAGAAGGGGTGCCCTCTATTTCTGTAATTCCTTTACCCGTTATTGTGTGCGCAATAATTAAAGCGGGTTTTTTCTGATGGTCTCTTAAAGAAGTGAAAATTTCATCCATGCCCCGAAAATTGTAACCACTCAACTCAAAAACATCCCACCCATACGCTTGATATCTCAGCTTAATATCTTCAGAAAATGTTTCAAAAGTGTATCCATCCAAGCAGGTTTTATTGCTGTCGTAGATGACGATTAAATTATTTAGATTTAAATGGCCAGCTAAAGAGGAGCACTCGCTACTTACGCCCTCCATAAAGCAGCCATCACTTCCTAATACGATACATTTCATATTAAAAAGAGAAAGTTCAGGCTTATCAAAACGTTCTTGGTTGATTTTCATCCCTAAGGCCAATCCAACCCCATACCCAATTCCTTGGCCATCACATCCTGTTGTTGCTTCGATTCCCGTTGTTTTTCTAATATCTGGGTGACTTGGAGTTTTTGACCCAAAACGACGGTACTTTTGAATATCTTCTTCTGAAAGATCGTATCCAATTAAATGAAGCGCAGTATAAAGAAGTAAAACACCATGACCTGCTGAGAGAACAAAGCGGTCTCTCCCCATCCAGTTAGGGTTATTAGGAGAGAGATGTAAGAATTTTCCAAATAAATAGGCTCCAAGTTCAGCGGCGCCGAAAGGAAGTCCTGCATGCCCTGAACGAGATGAGATAAGGGCACGGCGGCTCATTTTCCTAATCTCACTTGCAAAAGAGGAAAGAAATTGTTTTTCTTCTAGTAAGTAGGTTTGCATTCACCCATTCTCATGTTCATAGGAAGAGTATTTGTATAATCAAGGGTAGAAATAATCACGACACAAGAAAAAGAGGATCGAAGCACTTTAATTTTCAAGTTTGAATAAAACGCCGTTACTCCATATTTAGAAATGAGATGCTTTATGTTTTCTAGGGGATTCTTTTCTGGAAGAGAGTCGAGCATTTGCTTGTGAGTTTTATAAAAATCAATTGGAGAGTTCACCAAACAAACGGAAGCCCCCGTTAAAGCAGCAACTCCAATCTTATCGACAAGAGAGATGCATTGAAACGACTTATAATTTTCAACCATTGCCTTATAACGATCATAAAAACAAAGGTAGCTTGTCCAGGTTACAGATTGTCTAAATACCACGCTTGGCAATCCGACAAAAAAGAATGGGAGACCATGTTTTTTAAAGTAAGTTAGGGTAGATAAAACAGATTTTTCAGATGTCATTTCTATTGTTTTCATTCTTTCTACTGGGGTGATCACAAATGTTCCTTCAATTGCCGCCGTAACAAGGCTTACGGAAGCGGGATACAATAATGATTTTCTTTCTGATTCTTTAATAAAAAGAGAGACAAAACGATTAGATAAATTATTAATCACCCATCCATGGCTCCCTTTGAAAGCAGATAAAAACAGATTCCATCTCAAGCCTTTGTAAAAAGCTTTAACGCCACCCTGGGCAAAAATATCTCGAGCGTTTTTCATAATGCTGGCTGTAGTGCCTTGCTTCTCACAATGAACTTTTATTCTATCAAGGATGTGTCCTCCCGATCCTACTTCCAATAAATGAGCCATCCCTCCAAAGAGAAAAGATCGAAAAAAAGAAGGCTCTCTAGTTGTGTTTACAGTCATTACGATTTCCAATTTTGCTCAAGATATTCCAAAACAGTCACAGTAAATACAGAATGAAGCATATATTGAGCCATTCTTATTGGCCACCCTCTGTAAAGAGCTCGAAAACCATATTCTGTGGCGATTGTTTTCATGGTCGTAAAAACTCCTCTATTATCTTTGGGAGATGCTTTTTGCAGGTGTGTTTTAACTACATCAAATGGCATATTACAAGCAGTATTAATTGCTCCTACAAACAAACTGACTTTCATTAACGATGAAAAGGGAAGTTCTTTTTGGTTAGGGTATTTTTTCCTTTCGATTTGCTTGAACTTTGCGTCTGCTGCTAAAAAAGAAACCCAACTTACAACTTGTCGGCTCCAAACAGCGTTCAAACCTCTAAAACAAACTTTTGTCATGCCTTCTGTTTTTTCTGCTAAAAAAAGATACTTTATCTTTTTTTCACCTGGAGTTTGCGTAATGTACCATACTTTTAATCTTTCTAATGGAGTAATAACAAAGACTTCAAAGTTTGCAATGGTAAATCCAGTAAGCATTTTTTTTGAGGTAGGTACCCCTTCTTTTATTGATTCGGGTAAAACATGATCAAAAAGTGGCGGAAGCGCAAGCATCATTGGCCACCTATAAATTTGCTTACCAGTTAGTCTTATTCCATTGGGAATAACACCGCTGTAAAAACCTTTCACTCCACTCCTATTATAAATAGCTCTTACAATACTGAAAGATGACTTGTAAGCTGGATTTGCTTGCCAAAACGTTTTAGATACATCAAAAGGATGTTCAATAGGCAATCCTGCTATACCTCTTGCTGCCCCATAAGCACTTGCAATAGCATATTGATTAAAAGAGATATCCTTTACCGTCAATTTTTATCCTCCTATAGTTTGGACTTCATGAATTTAGCTGTGGAAGAATGATCTTCTAAATCAACCATGTCTTCATCGATAATGTTCTTTTCAACAATGCAAAGGAGATTCCCTTCAGCTATAGAAATTTTTACAAAATGACCAAGAGCAATATTGGATGTCCCAATAAACTCTTTATGCATTTCATTTCCTTGTAGATTCCATTTAAGCCCTTCTGTTTTAATGCCCTTTGCATTACCTAGCCAGGGAATCAGCGAAATAGTAAGACCAATTTTTGTTTTCAACTCAAGAGCTCTATTTTCGGAATTAAGAAGAAAAATGTCCTCTTTCTCGTCAAAGTGAGGAAATGTTATCCCTTCTAGAGGAAGAATATCTCTATTAGATTTTTTATCTAAACCAAGCCTGGAGATAAGAAGCATTTCTCCATTGATCACTCTAGTATTTTTGTCTTCTTCTTTGAGTTTGAGTAAATCTCCTGCCTTCAAAAAAATATTTTGAGAATTTCTTTTTAGAGATCCATTTCCATAAAAGGCAAGAATCTCTTTATTTTCGTGAGGCATCCAACTGGGACCTATGCCTATGTCATGGTTTGCCTTGGTCATCGCAAGATCTTTGGTTAAAATTACTGTACCAGGGTATTTCAATAAGAGATATAAATTGCTTAAGTGGTGGTCTTTTCTTCCTCCACACGCATTAAATATTAACGGAATTGCAAAGCGATCTATCTGACGAGCAAGTTGGATTCCAGCTTCAAGATCCAAAACGTCTTTTGCTCTTTCGAGTTTTTTAATTTGAAGTTTTGTAAATTTATTGATAAGTTGTTTGTCAACAGAATCTAAGTCTCCAACCAAATGAGTTGGCTGAATTTCATATCTGTGGCAAAGGTTTAATCCTCCATCTACAGCAATCACAAGCCGACTAGTTTTCATAGCCGTTATCAACTCATGAGTTATGGTTTCTTTGCCATTCGCAATGATTGCTATTGTTTCTCTAGGTAAAAATGTAGATATTGCTCTAGAGAAAGTTCCAAGTGTTGTACTACCTGACATTTTCATCACTCATTAATTTTCAAAAAATGATTAAGATGTATTTTACAAAATTTTAAGATATTGTCAATTTTTTCGTCAGTTCAGCAGCCCTTCCCCAAGATCTCCTCCAGGGGAAGGGGTCAATGTTTTATTGGGGAAAAAATGAGGCAAAATTTTGCAAAGTTCACGACAAAATTTCTGGGACCTTTCTATGCAGACAAATTCAGAGATTTTTTATAAAATTTTTCTTGCGTTTAAGGTCCACTTTTTGGTCTTGGCACTGGGCGCTATCTTATCTAGTTGTGGGATGTTTCCACAAGATGTAAGGATCTGTTATAGGCAAAAGCATGAGGAATTGGATGCTTTTGAATCCAGGCAAGGATCATTTGAGCTATATCGGTAGGAGTCATGTTTGATGAGTCAATCTCAAAGTCATAAACTTTATTATCATAAACAATCTCATAAAGACCTCGTGCAAGACCTAATTTCCTATCTCCTCTTTCTTTTTCTCGGCCTTCAGCAGTGATGAGAGAAGGTTTTATTGAAACGAAATACACCTTATTTCTTTTGAAGAGTCGTAAGTAATCCTTTAAAACATCATTATCAAATAAAACTTCGTCTATGACTATACTAAATCCAGCATCAACATAATTTTTCATTGACTGTCTAGCAATTTTACTTATCCTTTTCCCGATAGGTCCATATTTAATACTTACTTTTTTCTCTCCTTTGTAAACATATTGAACTCCTTCCTGAGAGTTTACACTATCTCCTAAAAACTTATCAGGTAAGATGGTAACAAAGTGATCATAACCTAAATATAAAAGAGGTTCATTGAATTGTTCTTGTAATTTTTTCGCAATGCTAGTTTTTCCAGCACTACTTGTACCATTCAAAAGTATCACAAAGGGATCTCCTAAAAGAGGTAAGAAGAAGCAAGAAAACAGAAACAGAAAAGTTACTGATAAAATCATTTTTTGACTTAATTGCAGCTAACAACTTGCTGGTTAGCAAGATCAAAAGCAATTTTTTCCGGTAAAAGATCAAGAATAATTTGTAACTTTATTTCTTGCAAGTTGGTATTAAGCTCATGATCAGGGCTGTCCTACTTAAAATTTTCTTCAACTCAAGTGAATGATCCGCTCCTAAAGAATTTTAGGAAGCTCAAGGTGACATCAATTCAAAGAGAAACTAATGAGGGAAGTTTTGCGTTAATATTAAAGGCTTAGAAAAAAATCTGGGTAGGGTGATAAAGCTCTGACCAACATTATTCAATAACATTTTTAATAGGATAGCCCTGAGCTCACGATGGAATCTTTCTTTCAGTTTTATAGCTAATCTGTCCTTTTCCTCATGCTATGCTCTCAAGACTTCAAGGATATTTATTGCACCTTTCCCATTTAACGGTGTAGTAGATGATGTCTTCGCCTATTGCTAGTAGCTCGATCATCCTTCCATATGATTTAGCAACATGAGATAATTGCGCAAAAAGACGGTTGCTCCTGGAAGACGGAGTAGCTAAGCCCTCCAATATAAAACGGCCACTTAAGGCCAAAAACAAAGGAGCACCCTCATGAAGCATTATGTTGGACTTGACGTCTCTATGAAAAAAACAGCAGTTTGTTGCAAAAAGCAAAATACGGGGTTAGGCACCTGCTATCGGCCGAGGAGTTTATGAACAGCTTCAAGGGAGTAGATAGCCCTTTAACTCTCTCCTATTGCCTTTTGGCTCAAGCGCAAAAGCCACTTCCGCTTGTTGTTATTTACGATCTTTATCACAGATTCAGATCTCTTTGCCATACCCGTTATCTAGTACTCACCCGATCGCGTGGCCGTCGGGAAGGGATAGAATTTACGTTCTATTGCCTCGGAAAAATCTCCTTTGTTGCATTGTCCAGCTCGCGACTTTATTCAGAGCTGTAGATGCACTTTACTGTAAACCTGAGAAAATTTTATGAAAAATTTTATTGACAACAAATTTTATAAACAATGACACTGGATGCTTGCTATCAAGAAACAGCCGGGAGTTTTATGTTTTGATTAAGCCATTGACCTCACTTTCCTCCATCTCTTTTTTCTTTAATAGATCCTATTTTTATTCCCTTAAAAGTCCGATTTCTGGCTCTATTTGTTCAGTCGCAAGAAAGGCTATGTACAGTTCTAACAATAAAGATCTAATTGATGTCCTGGACGAAAATGGGGTGAGAACTGGAGAAATTTTGTCGAGAAAAGAAATCCATACTTTAGGAAAAATTCACAGGGCTGTTCACTTGTACTTATTTGACTCTAAAAACAACCTTCTTCTTCAGCGTCGACCGCTGAATGCAGATCATTATCCTGGAGCACTTAGTATATCTTTAACAGGCCATATTAATGCGGGGGAGAGTAGCAGCATAGCCCTATATAGAGAAGTTAAGGAAGAGCTCAACCTTGATGCATCTCGGATGCGTTTTCATTTTTTATTTTCCTATAGACAGGATAAGATACTTAACTCTTCTTACATAGATAGGCAGTTCAATGATGTTTATGCTTGCTGGTACTCGTTGAATATAAAGGAGGTTCAATTTAATACAAACGAAGTCTCTGAGATGAAGATAGTTCCTTTTTCTAAATTCAAAGAGATGGTTTTGGATGAAAAAAGTGAATTAGCGCCGGTTTATTTAAAGGAATTTCATGAAATTAGTTATTTTCTGAATTCTAACAGTCTGGAGTTTTTTGTTAACAGTGAAACATAAGTTTTTATTTTGTTCTATTGCATTTTTTTTTGCTCTATCTTTTTGTTTTCTAGATGCATCTCAGTTGCATACAGGAAAAATTATGTATAACTGTGAGGGCAAAGACCTAATTGATGTTCTGGATGAAAATGGAATGAGAACTGGAGAAATTTTGTCGAGAAAAGAGATCCATGCTTTAGGAAAAATTCACAGAGCTGTCCATTTGTATTTGTTTGATTCTAAAAACAATCTTCTTCTTCAGCGCCGCTCATTGAATGTAGATCATTATCCTGGAACATTCAGCATATCTTTAACGGGCCACATTGATGCGGGGGAGAGTAGTAGTATGGCCCTATACAGAGAAGTTAAAGAAGAGCTTAATCTTGATCCATCTGAGATGCGTTTTCATTTCTTATTTTCCTATAGACAGGATAAGATACTTAACGCTTCTTATATAGATAGACAATTTAATGATGTTTATGTTTGCTGGTATCCATTTGATGTGAGGGAAATCCAGTTTAATTCAAATGAAATTTCTGAGCTCAAAATGGTTCCTTTTGTCCAATTTAAAGAGATGGTTTTTGATGCAAAGAGTGAATTAGCACCAGTTTATTTAAATGAATGTCGTGAAATTAATTATTTTCTGGATTCTAACAGTCTGAAGGTTCTTTTCAAGCATGAAATGTAAATTTATATTAATTACTCTTTTTTTTGTTTTTTCATTTAATTTCGTTAGTTGTGACCAAAAAGAAGAAGTTAATTGCTTAATATTTGATAATCTTCTTGTTCTTGGAGCTGGAAGTAATATGGGAGCTAATTATAAAATTAATATATTCAAAACCCTTAGACCATACGCGAAAAAAATCTATGTTTGCGAATTAGAAAATAATGACCTAATTCCTATTCTCTTAGATAATGGACTTGTAGACGAGTATTTAGTAGTTACTAATTCAAATTCCAAATTTAATTCAGCAGAAATTATTAACCAACTATCTAAATCTAACGTTAAAATAGATTGTGTAGTTACTTATCGAGAGGAATGGTTAGAAACTAGAGTTTTTGTTGCCTCCCATTATAATCTTCCTCACCCTTCATTAGAAGCAATCCGCAAATCACAAGATAAGTATATTACAAAGAAAATTCTTGAAAAAAAGGGAATACAGCATCTTTATTTTAAAAGTTCGAGGATAGAAAATTTATCAGAAGTAGCATCTGATTTTGGTTTTCCTTTTTTTATCAGGCCAATTAAGGGCATTAGATCAGAATGGTCTCGATGGATATCTAATCAAAACGATCTTTGTGAATATGTTGCAGATATTCATAAGCATCATGTTCTAAAAAAAGAATTTATCTTAGAAGAGGCTATT
>JANQJL010000056.1 GCA_028281675.1 Simkaniaceae bacterium | reverse complement strand
TGATCAGCCCCATCCGTCCCATGTAATTATTGATCACTTGGTAACGGGTAAGGTCAATTGGATGATCGGAGCAAAGTTCGGTGTACATCTTTTCGGTTTGCTTGCCGAATTTGATATCTTTAAAGCCACCATTACATTCCGGAAGCTTTTGTTTGATGATATCGGCTTGAATGGTCACACCGAGGTGGTTCGCTTGTCCAGTAAGATCTGCTGCGATGTGGTAATCTTGTTTTTCGGTTTTAAATTTGGAATTGCGGAGATAACACCAGAGGATCGTTACCATCCCTAGTTCGTGAGCATGTTCGAAAGCTTGAGAGACCTCTACTATTTGCCGATCGCTTTCAGGAGAACCGAAGTAAATGGTCGCACCAACAGCGCGGCACCCCATGTCGTAGGCTTGTTGCACAGAAGCAAATATGATTTGATCATAGGTATTGGGATAGGTGAGGAGTTCATTGTGGTTGAATTTAAGGATAAATGGAATCTTATGGGCATATTTTCGTGCGACTGATCCAAGAACTCCAAGGGTCGAGGCAACGCCGTTGCATCCTCCTTCAATCGCTAGTTTGACAATATTTTCTGGATCGAAGTAATCGGGATTGGGAGCAAAGGACGCTCCTGCAGTATGTTCAATCCCTTGGTCGACAGGGAGGATAGAGAGGTAACCGGTATTTGCAAGGCGCCCAGCTCCAAGTATTTCTTGCATACTTTGGAGAACGCGGGTCGATCGATCGGTCCCTGCAAAAATGCGGTCAACCCAATCGGGACCAGGAAGATGGAGGTGCTCTTTTGAGACTGTTTTACAGCGATGCTCTAAAAGATCTTTTGCTTTTCCGCCAAGAAGTGATTGTATTTTCGAGTGGTCCATCTGTTTCTCCATTTGCTGGTTATTCACCCACCTTACGCACGCTCACTGGATGATAAATGTATTCTTTTGATCCCCAGCTGATTAGAAAATGCTTATCTTATTCATGAACAGGATTGCCCTTTTCGTAAGCTACTGGAAATCAAAATAACAAAATTCTCCTCTCACTTTCTGTGCGTAAGGTGAATTATTCGCACTATAACAAATCCCTAATAAATTTTGACAAAATTTCTAAATCTCCTTAAATTTATGGGGACTAATAACAAATCATCCTTAATGAAGAAAAAGTACTTAATCCAAAAACTTTTTATCTTAGTCTTCTCATTGTTTCTTGTGGCGACAATGACATTTTTCTTGATGCAAGCGGCTCCTGGCGATCCTTTTATACAAGAGCAAGCTATTCCTGAGGAGATCATGAAAAGTATGCGTGCCCACTTTGGTCTTGATCAACCGTGGTACATACAATATGTGAAGTACCTAAAAGGAATTGTCACTTGGGACCTTGGCCCTTCTTTTAAGTATGAGGGACGGACAGTGAATGATATTATCCGTGAAGGTTTCCCCGTATCTCTTGTTCTGGGTCTTGAAGCAATATCGATTGCCCTGTTTTCAGGAATTATTCTTGGGACGATTGCTGCAGTCCGTCGTTCTAGATGGGAAGATCACATTGCCATGATTATTGCGGTTATCGGAATCTCCGTTCCTAATTTTATCATGGCCACTCTCCTCCAGTATATTTTTTCGATGAAACTTGATCTATTTCCTGTGGCAAGATGGGGAACACTTGCTCATACTATCCTTCCAGTCCTTGCTTTAGCAGCACTTCCCACAGCTTTTATTGCCCGTTTAACGCGTGCCAACATGGTTGAGGTTTTAGAGCAAGACTATGTACAAACAGCCCGTTCCAAGGGACTTTCTACAAGGCAGGTTATCTTAAAACACGTTCTAAAAAATAGCCTTCTCCCTGTTATCACTTATTTAGGCCCCCTTGCTAGTACAATCCTCACTGGAAGCTTTATTGTAGAAAAAATCTTCGGGATTCCTGGCCTTGGAGGCTGGTTTGTTACAAGTATCACTAACCGAGACTACACAGTTATCATGGGAGTCACTGTCTTTTATAGCGCTCTTTTAATGCTTTGTGTTCTCATGGTTGATATCTTATATACTCTCCTTGACCCAAGGATTGAGCTCTCAAAAACAAAAATGGTAGGCGAATGAAGGCAGCAGGTACTCTCATAGATGAAGCCCCTCCCTTAGCAGAAACCATCCCTGAAAGAGGGAGTTCTTATTGGCAAGATGCTTGGATCCGTCTTCGTTCAAACCGTCCTGCTTTTTTTGGCTTACTTGTTTTGACCATCTTGATTATAGCTGCAATCATTATCCCTTTTATTAGTGGTCATACCTATTATGAAACCCATCTTGCCCTTAAAAATACATTTCCCTGCCAAAGATTTTGGTTTGGAACGGATGAGCTTGGACGGGATCTTTTTACTCGAATCTGGTGGGGGGCGAGGATTTCACTCTTTGTAGGGATTGCTGCAGCTGTGATCGATATGGCAATTGGGGTTCTATATGGAGCTTTTGCAGGCCTTGTTGGTGGCAAAGTAGAAGAGCTCATGATGCGCTTTGCTGATATCCTCTATTCCCTTCCCAACCTCCTCATTGTCATTCTCCTTATGGTCATTATGAAACCTGGAGTGGGAACAATTATTGCAGCTCTAGCCATCACGGGATGGATCAACATGGCCCGCATTGTGCGGGGACAAATCCTTCAGATCAAACAGAATGATTTTGTTATTGCTGCTTATATGTTAGGAGCAAATCGGCGGCGTATCCTTTTTCGTCATCTTATTCCTAACACTATTGGGTCTATCATAACAACTATGACACTCACGATTCCAACAGCGATATTTACTGAAGCATTTTTAAGCTTTTTAGGGCTGGGTGTCCAAGCTCCTATCGCAAGCTGGGGAACAATGGCTAGCGATGGACTCTCTGCTCTTCGCTACTATCCATGGCGCCTCTTCTTTCCCGCTTTTTTTATTAGTATAACAATGTTTTCCTTAAACCTTCTCGGAGATGGAATCCGAGATGCTTTTGACCCGAGGCTTCGAAGATGAAAAATTTGCTCGAAGTGGAAGATCTCCAAACCTCATTTTCTTCTCTCTCAAAAAAAATCATTGCTGTTCGTGGGGTAAGTTTTCAACTAAAAGCTGGGGAAACCCTCGGCATTGTTGGAGAATCTGGATGTGGAAAATCAGTGATGGCACGCAGTTTAACGAAACTACTCCCTTCTAACTCTGCCAGCATTGATACAGGGTCTATTATCTATCGAGGAGAGGACCTCCTTCTCAAGAGTGAAAGGGAGCTACGAAAAATACGGGGAAAAGAGATTGGAATGATCTTTCAAGATCCTATGACCTCTCTTAATCCCACCATGCGGATCGGGGATCAAATCATCGAAGGATATGCTCTCCACCATCCTAGAGCAACCAAAGAAGAGATGGAAGGGCACGCTCTTGACCTACTAAAACAAGTGGGCCTTTCCGAAGCTGCCCAACGTCTCAAACAATATCCTCATGAGCTCAGTGGTGGAATGAGGCAAAGGGTGATGATTGCTATTGCAATGATTTCTTCTCCCAACATCCTCATCGCCGATGAACCAACAACTGCTCTTGATGTTACCATTCAAGCACAGATTCTTGGCCTTTTAAGAGAGATTAAGGAAAAAGAAGGGATGAGTATTATCCTGATCACTCATGACTTTAGTATCGTCTCAGGATTTTGCGACCGTGTTATTGTAATGTATGCTGGAGAAATCGTTGAAAGTGCTCCTGTCGATAAACTTTTCAAGTCACCAAAACACCCCTATACCCGCCGCCTCCTAAACTCCATTCCCCGCCTCGATCTCTCATCAAAGCAAAAACTCTATTCTATCCATGGGTCTCCCCCTGATCTCTCTAGGAAAATAAAAGGTTGCGCTTTTGCTGCAAGGTGTCCCCATGCCATGCATATTTGCCATAATGGAAAGCCTCAAAGTCACTCAGTCTCTGAAGGTCATAATGTTTCCTGCTCGCTCTTTGATCCCCGCGTTAAAAGACAGGAGGAAAAAAAGTGCCAATACCCTTGAACCTCATGGAAGTGGCTCCCTTGATTCAGATTAAAAATCTGAGAAAGTATTTTTCCTATAAAGGAAAAACGCTCCGCGCTGTCGATAATATTTCATTTGATGTTTACCCTCAAGAAACCCTTGGCCTTGTCGGTGAAAGTGGCTGCGGAAAAACAGCCCTTGCGCGCGCCCTTATGCGCCTTTATGAACCCACCAGTGGTGATATCATTTTTAAAGGAGAAAGTATCCTTAGCTATAAAGGAAAAGCAATCAAATCACTCCGCCATGACATGCAATATATTTTCCAAGACCCTTACGCCTCACTTAACCCCCGAATGACGGCTGGAGAAATCATTGCCGAGCCGCTAAATATCCATAATGTCCTTAATTCCTCTGAGCGCCAAACGCGGGTGCTAGAGCTTCTAGAGCTTGTCGGTCTTCGCTCTGGATATGCTAGCCGTTTTCCCCATGAATTTAGTGGTGGTCAAAGGCAACGGATCGGTATTGCCCGCGCTCTAGCTCTTAACCCTCGCCTAATTGTCTGTGATGAACCCATTGCTGCCCTTGATGTTTCGATTCAAGCGCAAATTGTGAACTTGCTCAAGTATCTCCAAGAAGAAATGGGGCTCACTTATCTATTTATTTCCCACGACCTTGCTATGGTTAAATACCTATCCACACGAGTTGCTGTAATGTATCTTGGCCACCTAATGGAACTTGCCCCCAGCCAGGATCTCTATGAAAATCCCCTTCATCCCTATACACAAGGACTTCTTTCTGCTATTCCTATCCCCGATCCTCAGATTGAGAAAAAAAGAACCCAGATCCTCCTTACCGGAGAGGTCCCCAGTCCTATTAATCCCCCTAAAGGGTGCGTCTTCTGCACTCGCTGCCCCATGGCCGAAAAAATTTGCTTCGAAAAGCGCCCTCATATTCGAGAAATCTCTCCCGGGCACCAAGCCGCCTGCCACCTCATCCCATAACAACGGAAACCCACCCACAAAACCTGGAACTTGGGTTAAAACCTCAGACCTGCTTGCAGACGGCCTTTGCTTGAGCCGAGAATCTCGCGACTTTAGTTGTGGGAATGCGTCAAAGTTTAGCAACCTCTTCTTCAACGGATTCAGTAGTGATTTTCCCAAGGTATTGTGGCAAATCTAATCCTGCCATAGAAGCCACATCGTGTAGGGCTGGGAGAGATTTTACAAACTGGCTGATAAAATTAGAGGTAGAAGAGCCTTTAGTCGGATCTCCACCATTACCACTATCCCACACAGTGATTTTATCTATTTTGATATTTCTGATTGCTTCAGTTTGAAGTTTGACAATTTCTTCTAATTTTTCGATTAAGAGCATAGTAGATGCGCTTTTAGCGTCGTCATCACAAGCTTCAACAAGCTCTTTGTATCCCATTGCCTTGGCACCTAAAAGTTTTTTAATCCCTTCGGCTTCAGCTTGTTTAATGGCAAGAATTGCTTCCGCTTCCCCTCTAGCAATAAGGACTTTTTTTTGAGCTTCTGCTTCTGCTTCGATCTGAATTTTTTTCTTATTAATTTCTTCGGGAACAACTTGATCAGCTTCCAAAAGCTCTGCCTGAGCTAGAGCTCGCGCTCTTTGGATTTCCGCTTCAGCCTGTTGCTTAGCAACCTGGCTGCGACGAGCTGCTTCAGCCTCTTTTTCTGCTAAAGTAGCGTTTGTAAGAGCGATTTCTGCTTTCGAATTGTTTTCTCCCCTTACAGCTTCAGCATTGAATGAGGCAACTGAAACACGGCGATCTTTTTCTGCTAAGCTTTTTCCAATGTCCCCTTGTTTTTCTTGTTCAGCTACATCTACTTTGGCTTGATTAACTGCTGTTGCTGAAGCTTTTTTTCCAATGCTTTCAATGTACTCAGACTCGTCAGTAATATCAGTGATGTTAACATTTAGAAGAGTTAAGCCAATTTTGTGCAACTCAGGTTCAATATTTTTCTTAATGGACTCGAGGAATCTCTCCCTATCTTGGTTAATCTCTTCAATACGAAGAGAGGCAACAGTCAGACGGAGTTGACCGATAATGATTTCGGTAGCCATTAATTCAATTCCCTTATGATCCAAATCGATTAAACGAACGGCTGCATTATTCATAATTTCCGGAATGATCCCTACAGCCACAGTAAAAGTGCTAGGTACGTTCACTCTAATATTCTGATGAGATAGTGCCCCCTTTAAAGGAATATGGATTGTACGAGGAGTCAAATCCAGAAATGCGCACCCTTGAATTAAGGGCCACACAAAAGTTCCTCCACCATGATAACATTGAACGGTTTTGCTTCCCCCTAAGCGGCCATAGACGGCAAGAACCTTATTGGAGGGACACCTTCGATAAAGTTTAGCTAAAAAAATGATGATCGAGAAAAAAAAGAGAAGGAATCCTATGATAACAAAACTTAAATAACTAATATTCATATATATACCTTTATTTTGGAACGACAACAGCTGTTCCGTTGTCAGATTTCTTTATGACTTGAACTTTAGTGAATGAAGACAGTTCTTTATTGGAAAGTGATATTGCATCTATCTCATAGCTTAAATTGTGGAAGGAAACCGAAATTTTCCCAATACCGTTTTTTGGAATGCGCTGATAAACGGTTGCTTCTTTTCCAATAACATCTTCGATTTTGAAAACGTTACCGGAGCTACCTAGTTTTTTTGCCCCGCTAAAAAGAGCTCCGGTAATGAAGGTAGTAATAATTCCTGCTGCTAAGGAAATAGTAATAGAGAGAGTTCTAGATAGTTCGAACTCTTTAATACAAGCAAGCCCTGTCCATCCAAACATCATTAAGAATCCTGTAATAGCTTGCTTTGATAACCACTTAAGCTTCCCTGAATCAATTTCATTGCCGCCATCATCTGCATGATGATGACCATCCGCGACAAAAAGGTTCAATGCGAATTGGATGAGAAACATCCCAGAACCAACAAGAGCACAAAACCAGAAAATGGGATTCTGACTAACAAGGTCATTGAATTTGTTGAATAGGAGTTCTGACATTTCTTAGCCCGCAATTTTGGAGTGATCATGACACAACGCTAAGAAAAAAACAAACGTAGTTTCCTGTGTGTTCGGAGAATAGAGCAAGTAAGCAACGCAGACCTCTAAAACAACAGGGGCAATCGCTAAAAAGTAGACTCCCCTTTCCCACAAAATCTGGAACTTGGGTTTTAACCATCAATCTCTTTTAGAAGGGGCTCTGCATGATAGACATTCTTTAAAGCATGGCGGATAATTTCAGAGTGGACACTTATAGCCCTTCCTTTCTCTTGATCAAACGCAAAATCCCAAGTAAAAGAGTGAGCATTTCCATCGAAGATAAGACCCACAACGTCTCCCTCCGCATTGATAATAGGGCTTCCCGAGTTTCCTCCAATGATGTCGTTTGTCGATACAAAGTTGAAGGGGGTGCTAGGATTAAGAGAGCTTTCTTTTTCTCGCCAGCTCGGTGGCAGCGCATAGGGGGCTTGATGATTGTTCGCTGCAGCCTGAGCGAAGATCCCATCTAAAGTTGTTATAGGGTTTACAAAACCACTTTTTTCCTGGTATCCAATCATCGATCCTATTGACATGCGAAGGGTAAATGTCGCATCAGGATAGAGGCTCTCACCATGCTTATCTAATAAGAGGTGGGTAATTTTTCCATAGCTATCTTTTTGGGTCGCTTCATAATGATCTTCTATTTTATTGCGGAGCTTTCGAGCATAGGGCTCAATCGCTTTGACTAGTTTGATCAGAGGGTCTTGGCTATTTTGAATCTCCTTTCCATTTTGATAGAGTTTTTGGCGGTATTCAAGATCAGCAAGCTCCGTTCCTTTCATCACCTCTTCTACCACGTCTTCAACCGATTTCTCTCCTAAAGCAGCTCTAACTGCAGGATGGTCTTCCCCTAGATTTCTTTTAAAACGGTTAAGGCCATCAATTAAAAGTGCTTTTTCATAGTTGCTATAGACAGGCTCTGTTGTTAAAATAGCAAGCTCTAACGTTGGAAGCTCACTATCCGTATATTCCTTAAATCTTTTGCCGTTCGGCTTCGTTTGCTCTTCCGCAACCCGAACTAAATGTTTAGCCCAACCGTACATTTTAGAAAATCTAGAACCCCTTCCTTCAAGAAAAAAGTAATCTGTATAATAGGTTTTCATTTCATCTAAGCATTGATCCATTGCTTCCCAAGGCTTTTGCTCTTCTACTGAAAGCGTTTGAAAAAGCTTTTCTTCCTCCATTTCCTTATTGGGAATAACCGTCTCTCCATCGAGCCCCTTTATGAGTCCTTTGAAAACCTTAAGGCTATTATTAAAGGAGTTTTTATCTTTAGAGGCAATACGTCTATTTTCTTCACTTATTTCTCCAAATTCCTCAAAAAAGGCAATTCTTTCTTCAACATATTGGAAGAAAAGTGGATAAATTAAGTCTCGGTAGCAAGATAGATGCTTCGAAGTTAAAATACGATCTGTTCCACCAGGATGGCCGAAGACAAAAAGGGCTTCCCCTAACCTCGGCCCTCCCTGACTCCATCTTAGGTAGTGATCTGTGTGAATAGGCTCACCATTTTCATAAACCCTGAAGAATGTGACATCTAGTGAATATCTAGGAAATTCAAAATTTTCGGCATCTCCCCCAAAGGAGGCGATTGCTTTTTCAGGACACATCACAAGTCGAAGATCAGAATAGCGTTTATAGAGATAAAGATGGAAGCGAGCTCCTTTATAAAGGGTGACAATTTGTGGTTGAAGCCCCGACTGTTTTTGAGCTCTTTCCTTAATGGAGGCGATCGCTTCTTTCCTAGCTTTTTCTTTCTCGCTTAATGTCATTTCTGGAGAAAGGTGGCTCGCAATCTCTTCTGATACATCTTGAATCGACACCAACTGATCAACATAGAGGTTTGGACACTTAAGCTCTTTATCTAAGCTCTCTGCATAAAAGCCTTTTTCCATTAAATTTTGCTCTCCAGTCGATAAATCATAAATGGCTTTGGAACCAACATGGTGATTGGTCATGATAAGTCCATGAGGAGAAACAAAAGAGGCTGATCCACCTATGCTAACTCTAAGGCAAGACTTTTGAACGTGTTCGATCCACTCATCATCTAAAGAGGTCCCATAGTTCTCCTGGATTTTTTCTTTAGGAAGGGAATTCAATGGCCACATTCCTTCATCAGCGACTGTTGTTGTTGTTAAAAGTAATCCATAAAGAAATAGAGCAATAGGTTTCATAAAATCTCCTTTTTGAAAAAGGAAATTGTAGAAAAAATCCTTCACTTTATCAAGGGAAAGTTTCAAACCGAACTGCAGCTGATCCAGATTGGACAATTTGATTCTTTAAGGATTTTTTCAACGACGGAACCATACCCTTTTGAACCGCCACTACTCGAAATAACTGTTCCCATAACAAGAAGATCATATTTTTCTTTTTCAATGAGCTCAAGGATAGCAGCTTCAACAGTTCGTGAATGAACAATACGGAGTTCCATCACGACATTGAATTCACGACCAATCGCTTCAGCCTTTTTAAGAATCGATTCCGCCACAACAGTTCGATGGTAGAGAGGGGTCTCTAAAGGGAGAGAAAAAGGGACCTCAATCACATGAACAGCTGTTACATTAGCTCCATGAATTTTTGCCATTTCACAAGCCATTTGAACGGTTTGCGTTTCTCGCCCCCCACGGGTGGGAACAAGAAGGTGTTTGTATTTTTTCGCATGAAACTCAGGAATCTTAATCTTTTCGATTTCCACCTTACCAGCAGGGGCAATCGCATGTTTTCGTCGGTAGTAAAAATACATTGCTAGCCCTAAAATTAACCACGTAAAACCAAGGTAGCGGCCATCAGGTTTGGTCCAGACAACAAGACACCATGTTGCTGCCGTTGCCAGCCCCCCAAGTATCCCTGTAATAGGAATGGAGTAGCTACAAATCGTGATGTTAAAAGGGACTTTAAAGGGACGTTTCCGATTGGGCTCTTTAATGCGGAGAATAATCAAGGAAAGATGGGTCATAAAAAAGGCTAGCATCGCTCCAAAGTTATAAAGGTCAGCGAGGAAGGTAAGTTTTCCTCTCGAAGCAATCACAATGAGCATTGCAAGGACAGCAAATATCCCTAAGGAAACAAAAGGGGTTTTGTGCTTTTTATGCAGCCGATAGACTGCTCGAGGGAGTTGATAGTTCTCTCCCATGTTAAAAGAGAGGCGAGAGGCACCGATAAGGCCCGCATTAGCGGCCACGAAGAGGATAATCCCAGCAAGGAGACCAATCCATCCTCCTAGTATACGGCTACCATAGGGAAGCTTTGAAACAATTCCAGCAATCGGATCTTCTAAAAACTGGGTACTAAGCACTTGGGGCGTTACCGCAGAAAGAGCAACAACCGCAATTCCAATATAGACAAAAAGGAGCATCCCCATTGCAAACATCATCGCCCTTGGAACTGTCTTGGCGGGATGCTTTGCTTCTCCACTTAGTTGTGCCATCGACTCAATGCCAGTGTAGGCTACCATCGCCATCGCTGTCCCCTTCCAAAAATCGGGCCATGAGGGAGACCATGAAGATCCTTTAACCCCAATTTTTAGATGCTCCCACAAATCTGGAAAATGGATAAACCATATTGCTCCCACTATGACGATAAGGACTTGCGTTGATAAAGTTAGGGTCGTTAAAAACCAACTCATGCGGGTAGAATTCTTTGCTCCAAAATAGTTAATCACAAAGAGAATTGCAATGACACAAACTGTAAACCCAATCTTCACGGAGGTGATCTTCAGCCCCCCAACAAAAAATGCCAAATAAGGGGCTATCGAATAGGAAGAAATCGCAATCGTCACGATAAAGTCAAGGAGGAGTCCCCATCCGGCAATAAAAGAGATCAGGTCATTGAAAGCATGGCGGGCAAAACTTGCCGATCCCCCTCCACCCTTGAGTGTCGAAGAGAGCTCTGCATAAGAAAGGGCAGTGCAGGCAAAAACAAGTCCAGCGATTGCTAAGCTGATTGGCGCAGCACCAAGAGCAAAAAACGCCGTAATCCCTAGTGCATAATAGATCGATGAACCGAGATCCCCATAACCAACAGCAAAAAGGTCCCCCACCCCCAAGATACGCTGCATCGACCCCTTGTCAATTTGGGTGATCTTCGACTGCTTTTCAACCTTTTCCTTCATAAGAATGATATATTCATTGTTTGTGCATTTAATTCAATCATTTGCTGCAATCTTTCCTTACTACCCAGGAGTGCCATTTATTTGCAGCGAAATAAATGGCACTCCTGGGTAGTAAGGAAGTGTTTGCTACGGAGCGTTAAGAACCTCCTTAGGGAGCTCGAAAAAGACATTTTCCTCGGTATACTCTACCTCTTCGGTTTCTGTTACACCAAGTGTACGGAGCGTTTCGATACACTCTTGAACAATCGATTCAGGTGTTGATGCACCTGCGGTTAGGCCAATCGCATTGACTCCCTTAAGCCAAGAGGGATCGATTTCCTGAGGATCATTAATTAAGTATCCTGGAATCCCCCTTTTGCGGGCAACTTCACAAAGACGGTTAGAATTTGAGCTGGTTGGATCGCCGATGACTAAGACAAGATCGACAAAATGGGTAATTTCACGAAGGGCAAGTTGTCGGTTTGTCGTTGCATAACAAATCGATGAGCTTGGCAATGTCTCGACCAGCGGGTATTTTTCTTTAAGGGCATCTGTAATTTCTTTAACATCATCGAGGCTCAGCGTCGTTTGTGTCGTATAAAAAAGGCGCTGCTCAGGAGGAAAAGAGAGCTTTTCAACATCTTCTACCGACTCAATAATCGTCGTATCATCGGGAGCTTCTCCTGCTGTTCCTATCACTTCTACATGCTTTTTATGACCGATTAAAAGGATATGATACCCTTTCTTTGCAAACCGCTTTGCAGCGGAATGAACGCGGATGACTAGACCACAAGAAGCATCGATTTCAATCAAATTGCGCGCTTTAGCATGTTCCCGTACTGATGGGGGTATTCCATGGGCCGAATAAATAATGCGAGCTCCTTCTGGAACTTCATCGAGATCCTCAATAAAGATCGCCCCTTTCTTTTCCAAATCTTCCACAACATGGCAGTTGTGAACGATCTGGTGCTTCACATAGATGGGAGCTCCCCAAGTTTTAAGAGCCCTTTCGACTGTTTCAATGGCGCGAACAACCCCTGCGCAAAAGCCCCTTGGCTTCGATAATAGTAATTTCATCCCTTGGATGATATCTTCTTAAGAATTCCTTCGCAAGAATCTTCAATCATTTTCCAGAGAAGTTCAAGTCCCTTTTTGTTTCCAAAATAGGGATCTGGGATCTCTTCATCTTTATATTTTGAAGAAAAATGGGTAGCCATAAAGACTTTTTTCCGATGCTCTTTGGTATGGGCCATTGCTTTTACTGCAGAAAGGATATCCTTTGTGACACAAAAAATCATATCGAACTGATCAAAATAGCTTTCTTCAAAAATTTTTGCTTGATTATCAAGGGTGATACCGTGAGAGTTTGCAACTTCTTGCATCTGTCTATCTGGGGGATTACCGAGAAATGTTCCATGGAGGCCGCAACTTTCGACATAGGAAGAGATCCCTTTTTCTTTAAGGAGATGCTCGAGTAACCCTTTAAGGGCTGGTGAGCGGCAAATGTTGCTGAGGCAAACAAATAGAATGCTAGGAGCCAATTGCAAAATTCCCAGTTAGTCGATTTTTTAGGAGTCTTCTTTAACGTCAGCGGCGCAGCGGAAACCATAGGTACGGTTGACAATGCCAGGGTTATTACGATGACGATGAGAACACCGGAGATCATCCTTCAGACTTTTCCAGCAACCGCCACGGAGGACGCGGTAAACTCCTTGAAGAGGACCCTTAGGATTGTCTGGACGTTGCATGGCAACTTCATAGTAATTATAATCATACCAATCTTGGCACCACTCATAAACATTGCCCACCATATCATAAAACCCAAATTTATTGGGGGGGTAACTCTTTACTGTAGTGGTATCAGAACTGAAAAAGTTGGCTTGAGTCCGCTCAATACTTGCTCCTGTGGGGTACATCAGTTCTTCCCCACCAGATGCTGCCACCTCCCATTCAGCTTCTGTAGGAAGGCGCTTCCCTACCCATTTGGCATAAGCAATAGCGCCATACCAAGTGACACCAATAACAGGATGTTTTGAGTATCCCGATTCGATACTCAGTTTGCCACCATGCCGTCTAATCCGTGATTCTCGAAGATGGATAATATCACTATTATTCGCATCTTTCTCCCCTCCCATCATCTCCAAAAAGCGGACAAACTGTTCGTTTGTGACGGGGTGCACATCTAAAGCAAAGCTACTCAGTTTTACGCTGTGGCGAGGCCTCTCATCACGTCCACCCTCATCGCTTCCACGGTAGAATTCACCTTCTTTAACGACTTCCATTTCAGTTTGAATCGGTTCGATGTTTTTAACTTCTTCTTCCTGGGGAACATACCTTGCAACAGTACTATCAATATGAAATGCTGCGGCAGGGTCTGGGTCATATTCAGGACGTTTGATCTCCTGAGGCTTGAGATCAGGCTTTGCGTCCCCTTTAACCATTCTAGAGACTTCATGGAGAAGTTTTGCTTGAGCAGGTGTTATTTCTTCTTCTTGGGTTTCTGTTGCGAGTGCAACTCCCCCCTTTTCTTCAATCTTAGCTTCCTCTTTACTCTCATCCCAATCTAAGATAGCATCCTCCTCTTCACTCGGAGTTTTGGGTGTAGTCGTTTGAGGTGATGCTAAACTATCGAGAAGCTTCAAAAGTGAGTCTGGACGTTTACTAGGATCGGGTTTTAAGCATTCTTTAATCAAACGGTCCCAATTAAGCCTAAAGTCTGGATTAACGACGCATGGAAGGGGGAAATTCCCTTCTGGGAAAGAGTGCATAAGTAAAAAGTAGGTTAAAACACCAAAAGCATAAACATCAGCTTTTGGACCCACTGGTTTTTCTCGATAAATCCTTTGCTCTGGTGCCAAAAAATGGTAGTTTTGCAAAAATGAGGCATGGAGCTTTGAAAGCTTAGTCGATTCAAAGGTTCCCGAGATATATTTTTCTTCGCCTGGTTTTGTAAATGTCGATTGCGAAAGGTCTAAGGATAGTACATCAGCAAGAACTTTATACATCCGAGTCAAAATTGCCCCTTCTCCAACAATATGAGAAAGGCCAAAGTCTGAAAGGTAAACATGGAGTCCTCTTTCTCCCTTTCCAATAAGGATGTTATTCAATTTGAGTCCTCGATGAACTAAAGGCTCGCCACTTAAATGGGTTTGGTGAGCATAAGTCAAAGCTGATGCTACCTGTGTTAGAAGCTCGAGAATCTCATTCTCATTGAGACTCTGTTTATTCACTCCTAAATACTGAGTCAAAGTGGTCGTCTCTCCAAAACAATCAACAATACAATCAGTAACCAAAAAGTAATACCCTTCAGCAAATGAGATATTGTGGACTTTAACGATGTGTGGATGATCGAGCTTTGCCAAAACGGCAACATCTTTCTCAAACCGTTGAATGAAGTTACGATCGGTCGCCAATTCCTCTGGAAGAACTTTCAAGACATACTGCTGCTTTACAAAGCGATGTTCTGCTAAATAAACTGACCCCAGTGTTCCATGACCAATTTGTTTGATAATCGAATAATCGCCGAGTGTTTTCTTATCCATTTTGCATCCTATCGTTTTGATTGATATTCGCAATTTTCTTTATTAATGTCTAGTAGTCCTCCCACTAAAGTGAGATTTTATTCCAGTCGGTGATTGGGTTTTGACATTTCCCTTGTTTGCATGGATAGATAGTCGTCTTTCCATCAATACAAGGATACTCTTCAGAGTTTTTCTTCCAGGAAATCGTTACATGTGGGTGAAAGTTAGAAAAAATGAGTTTTTTCAGCTCATTTTCATGGGTATTATTTTCATCTAGGGAGACGATCAGGGTCAACGCCTCTTTATCAACGTAACGTTGAAGAGCAATCAGGTGATAAGAAGCTCTTTGGGGGTAGGCTTCGATAAAGTTTTTAGCTACTTTAAGGATATCTTCTGCTTGAATCCAGTATTCACGATTATGGGTGATTTGATAGAGACGGAGAAGATTTTCAGCATGGAGAGCATTTCCAGAAGGTTGCGCGCTATCATAAAGCTCACATCTTCTCATCAAAATTGAATGATTCGGACCGGTTAGATAAAATGCCCCTTCGTCTGCTTTATACTCTTTTTCGAGATGGTTTGCCATCTGAATGGCCCAATTTAAGTAACTGTCCCCTTGCCCTGCTTCATAAAGGGTAATCAAAGCTCGGATAAGTGATGCATAATCATCAAGAGACCCTTCATAATCAACTGATCCTTCTCGGAAACGTCTCAGTAGTTTTCCTTCTTTCCATAGGTGGGTCTCAATAAAGTTTGCCCCTTTAACTCCCGCTTCTAAGTAAGCCGTATTGTTGAAAGCCATCCCTGCCCGAACAAAGGTATCGATCATGAGGGCATTCCAAGAAACTAAGATCTTATCATCTTTAAAGGGGCGTTTTCTTTTGCATCGAACCTCATAAATGAGGGCGAGCCCATTTTTAAGCCTCCCCTCAGTTTCTAATGGGTTAAGGCCCCGGTGCTCGGAAAATTCCTCCACGGAGAGGGTCCGGTGGAGAATATTTTTCCCTTCAAAATTCCCCACATCTGTCACATCAAAGTAATCGCAAAAAATGTCAAATTGATCTGCAGGTAAAATCTTTTTAATTTCCTCTTTTGTCCAGAGATAATAAGCCCCTTCCACACCATCTGTTTCAGCATCTTCAGCAGAATAAAAACCACCATCAGGGTGCCTCATATCGCGAAGGATATATTCTAGGATTTCCTGGCAAATGATCTTATACTTCTCTTTTCTAGTGAATTTCCATGTATCAAGATAAGCACTTGCTAAAATGGCATTGTCATAAAGCATCTTCTCAAAGTGAGGAACCTGCCATTTTTCATCAACGCTATAGCGAGAAAATCCACCACCCACATGATCGTAAATCCCCCCGAGATGCATCATCTGTAGAGTCTTTTCAACAAAATATAGAGGTCGAGAATCATTAAAGGTCTTGGCATAATTAAGGAAAAATTGACATTGATAGCCGAGGGGAAATTTAGGGGCTCCCTTCATTCCACCGTAAACAGGATCAGCTGTTTCAAAAAGCATTTCTAAAGCTTCATCAATAAGGATTTCGCTCGGAATTTCCTCTCCTCGCGTTGTCACCGATTTTTCAAAGAGATCGACGAGTTTGTTCGCTTGGTCGAAAAGGAGTTCTTTTTCATCGCTTTCCCAAAGTTGCTGGATATGATTAATGAGCTCTTTAAGCCCCATCATCCCCTGCCTAGGATCGGGAGGCAAATAAGTAACAGCATAAAAAGGCTTTAAGTCTGGTGTTAAAATGATATTGAGAGGCCACCCTGTTCCGGATGCCATGAGAGCTTCCGCAAACTCCATATAAAGACTATCAATTTCAGGGAGTTCTTCTCTATCGACTTTGATACAGATAAAGACATCATTCATTCTCTCTGCAATTTCTTTACTATCAAATGACTCGCGAGCCATGACATGACACCAGTGACATGTCGCATACCCAATAGATAGAAAAATCGGTCTACCTTGAGATTTTGCCTTTTCAAAAGCCTCTGCGCCCCACGGATACCAATCGACTGGGTTATGAGCGTGCTGAAGAAGATAAGGAGATTTTTCTTTAATGAGGCGATTAGCCGGCATAAAGCAAGGGGGGGTTAGATTACACCTAAATATTTAGCGAGGTAATAAGCAAGAACGATCACTACAACAGAGACCGCTGCCCAAATAAGGTTCGGAAGCCATTTCACTCCCCCACCCACACTACCACGCATTTCTAACGTTCCGATTCCATAAGCAAATTCATGATTTTTCTTTCCAAGCTTCATGGCTTCTGGGTGTTGCTCAATCAGTTTCTCTCCATCAAGTCCCAGAAAGCTCGCATATTGGCGCATGAAACCAAGCATGTAAACAGGAGAAAGAAATTTATCATCTTTTCCCTCTTCGATTGATTCCAAGTGAGACACCCGAATTGATGTTGCATTTTCTACTTCTTTCAAAGATAAATTCAGCTCTTTTCGTTTAGATTTGAACTGTTCACCAATCTTCTTAACGTCTTCACTCATAGATAAACTTGCTTGTTTTACCTTTAGGCTAACCTATTAGTGATTTTAGAGCCAATTGTAAAGTTCCCGGTTAGTCGATTTTTTATTTTTTACTTGGGAAAGGTAGGGCGCCCACTTGGGTTTTAATTCAAGGATTTGCTAAAATGGTGTTCTTATGAAGCCTGCTAGTTTTGTGACAGAAATTGATACAGCCCTTGCTCCAAAGCTGAAAAAAGATCTCGAAGAGCAAGGGTTTGAACTTTCCCAGCCAACCTATACCGTTTTTCAAGCAAAAAAGGGTGGGGTCTCCTGCACTCTTTATAAATCAGGAAAATTAATGGTTCAAGGAAAAGGAAAAGATGATTTTATTAGCTATTATCTTGAGCCAGAAATCCTCGGCAATGTCTCCTATACCTATCCCGAGGTAGCAATAAATACTACACCACATATTGGTGTCGACGAGGCAGGAAAAGGAGATGTTTTTGGTCCCCTCTGTGTTGCTGCTCTTTATGCAGATGAAACCCAGATCACATCCCTTATTAAAATGGGAATTCGCGACAGTAAACGACTTAATGATACGACGATTATTAAGCTTGCCGAGAAGATCAAAAAGGAGTGTCCCTATTCAATCGTTCAGATTTTCCCCAAAAGATATAATGAGCTTTATGAACAATTCAAAAACCTCAATCAACTCCTTGCCTGGGGACATGCCACAGCAATCGAAGAGATCAGAAAAAAAACCAACTGCACAAATGTCATTATCGACCAGTTTGCCAGCGAGCATGTCGTTGAATCGGCCCTCAGAAGAAAATCGATCCAGGTAGAGCTCACACAATGTCATCGGGGAGAAGAGGATATCGTTGTTGCTGGAGCCTCGATTCTTGCCCGAGCAGCCTTTGTCAATGGGATTGAAAAGCTGGGGAGTGAATTCAACCTCACCCTCCCAAAAGGAGCCTCTTCTCTAGTGATCAAAGCTGGAAGACAATTTATCCGCTCCCACGGGGAGGCTCCCCTCCACCAAGTAGCAAAACTTCATTTCAAAACTATTAAAGAGTTTGTAATATGAATCCAATGCAGAAAAATAGTTAAGTAGGTATAACAAAGGGGCATGATAAACACCCTTTCGCTCGTTTCTTTTGTCCTTATCGAATCAACCACGATCACCTTTGATCGGGGTTTTCATATTTTGACCGGCGAAACAGGTGCTGGTAAAACCCTTCTCATTCAAGCGATCCATCTCTTATCAGGACACAAAGTCTCAACCGACCTCATTCGCTCTGGCGATGAAACAGCAATCATTGAAGCCACATTTGATATCGAATACCTTCCCGAAACCCATGAAATCCTCCAGGAGGGAGGGATTACGTTTGATCCGGGCGAGCTGCTCATTATCCGTCGGGAAATCTCTAGAAGCTCTAAAAATAGGATCTTCATTAATTCTCAGATGGCTCCCCTTTCTCTTCTTGCTAGTTTAGGCCCCCATCTTCTTGAGCTTGTAAGCCAAAATAACTCACTATCAATCCGTCAAGGCGAAACACAAAGAAGACTCCTTGATCACTACGGCGGACTCCAGATGGATGTGACTGATTTTGAAAAATCTTACCGAGAAGAACAAACCCTCGAAAAAGAACTCTTCTCTCTCAAGGAAAAGAAAGGTGATGACCGTTTAAAACGGCTTAAATGGGAGTTTGAAGAGTGGGATACCTTTAATTACCAAGATGGGGAAAATGAAACCCTTTTTGAGGAGTATAGAAAGCTAGCAGACTCCAAAGATGCGAGCGAAAAATTCAGCTCTATTCAAAGAGGACTTGATCACCCCTCTCTCATTCCAACCCTTGCACAATTTCAAAAGCTCACCGATGATCCTTCTCTTTCCGAGCATTTAGAAGGTGCTATCGTCCATTTACAAGAAGCCTCTTTTCTCGCCCAAAAAAAGCTCGACGAACTCGAAGAATCACCAAAGCGTTTTGAAGAACTTGAAGAACGCCTTTCTAATCTTAATAGGCTAAAGAAGAAATACCATTTAGAATCCTCTGAAATCCCCTCCCACCTGGACAAACTTAAAGAAGATATAGAGCTCTTAGAAAATCTTGATGAAAAAGCCAACATTTTAGAGGGAAATCTCCGTGCTAAAAAAGAGGAAAATCAAAAACTTGCCTTTTCCCTTTCTAATAGAAGAAAAGCGGTAGCAAAAAACCTAGAAAAGAGACTAGAGGAGGAGCTCCATGCTTTAAACTTTCCCCACGCCAAAGTCTCTATCTGCTTTACTGAAAAATCTATAGGACCCACTGGCATCGATGAAATCACCTTCTATCTTGCTGCCAATAAAGGGGAAGAGCCCGCTTCTCTAAAGCTCAAGAGTAGTGGCGGTGAAGTGGCCCGCTTTCTTTTCGCTCTAAAAATCATCCTTGCGGAGAAAGGGGGACTTCCCACTCTTATATTTGACGAGATTGATGCCAATATTGGTGGCGAGACCGCAGCTCTTGTTGGCCAAAAGCTTCAATCCCTTGGGAAGACTTCACAAGTCCTAGCTATCACCCACTTTCCTCAAGTGGCCCGCTACGGAGATCATCACCTCCAAATTTCAAAAAGGGAAGTAAATGGACGGACCCTTACCGAAATCAAATCACTCAAACCCACTGAGAAAGATCAAGAGCTCCTCCGCATGGTAGGTGGAGAAAAGTTGAAAAATTTTTCCATTTAAGCATAATGCAGCTTAGGGGGAAATATGAAACGCTTGCCCATTATCCTTATTGCATTGATATTGCCAGCTTTAGCCTATTCGCTCGATTACTCTCTAGCGACAGACTATTGCTTTGTCCATAAAAAAGACCGTGTTTTCATCGATGGCTATTTTGCCATTAATTCATCGGCGGACATTGATAAACGGGGGTTTAGGGGCTCTAATCTCAACTATGCGGAAGGGGCAGGCGCCATCTTTATCAACGCCTATCCCGCTGAAGATCACTCTCTTTCCTTTGAGTTTGGGTATGGATATATGAGGCTAAACTTCGATGACAACCCCTCTTTTAAGCAGAAAAACTTTCACGATGGGATTTTTTCTATCGGCTATATCACCACAGCAATTAACGGTTGGCGATGGGTCTTGAACCTTGGAGTTCATGCCAACCTCGATCACTTTAATATGGGAAACAACGCCTTCTATACCGGGATGATATGGGGACGTCTTGCCTATAGCGAGCCCCTTGGGATCCATATTGGTTTTGTGGGCCAAACAGGAGTCAAAAGTACCTACCTCTTTCCAATCTTGGGATTTGATTGGTATTTCCATCGAAAGTGGAAGGTCGATGCTATATTCCCCCTTGATTTTTCTCTTCATTATTACTTTGTAAAAAACTGGTCTTCAGCCCTTAGCTACCGAAGCTTTGGAGGGTGGTACCGCTCCTTCCATCGCGTTGGAAGCCGTGAAAACGATCCTGAATCGATGGTCTCGGTCCACGCCAATGGCCTCGATCTCGGCATCTATTTCGATTCCCGCCACTTCTCAGCAGGAGTCTTTGGTGGAGCCAACTTTGGCGGGTGGATCCTTATCCGAAACCGACATGGGGCCAAGCCCATCTATTACCATTTTGACTATGCCGGCTATGGCGGCGTCAAAGCTTGCATCGAATTCTAATTTCCATTATATTTTTCAGTAAAAAAACCTTTAGAAAAGATAATGTCCAAACAAAATTTGCATACCATCTTCAGGGAGGAAACTATCAGCAAGCACGGGAAGCTACGCGAAAGGATGTTCGGAATCTTTACTGGAGAATTGAGGCCCTTTGCATGGTTGCAAAAGCAGAATTATAAAATTAATCCTCGTCTTCGTCGAGCTCATCTTCTTCACCAAAGTCGCTTTTGGGATCGAGATATTTTGATAGGAAAAGCCTTTTGCAAAACAATTACCAAGGTGGTCAAATATGAAACGTTTCTCTTATTTTTTACTCGCGTTGTTTATTTTTATTATCCCTGTTCGACACGTTTTTTCATCAAATAAAGCGCCATGGGACTTTTCAGCTGATCAGAAAATTAAGGCTTGTTTTGCATCCGATAAATTTCAAAATGTTTTACTTTTCTATTCCTATAATAAAAGAAATTGGAAACTCAGGATTATCTTTAATCCAAAGTCTGAAAAAATATTGTTGGGTAATGGGCAGAATTCCATGCTTCAGATGTACTACGGAGTTTTTACTCAAGATATGATTCCTGAAAATCTTAAGAAACATATAGGTGAGATCATTCAGCAGCAAGGAATTTTGTCTGGGGGTTTCTGGAGTATCTGTAGCTCTTTTAGCGGAAAACCGTCAATCGATTATCTTGCTGGAGCTAAAGTGGCTCCAGGTTCTGGAGAGACACAGTCTAATAGACAAGGCAATGTGGATAGAAAACCAACAAAAGTCTGTAAAACAACGACTGCACAGGATCAAACAATCCAAGATTTGTTCAAATCTCAAACATTTAAAAAGTTGTTAGTTAATTATCAATGGGAAGGAAAACCCTATCCTGTTTATTTTGTGTACAATCCGAAGAAAGAACTTCTCAGTAGTGAGAAACCAATAAAACCATTACAATGTCCATTGGCTATGACTATTGATGCTAATTCATACCCTCTTTCTTTGGGTAAGCACTTAAAAAGCTTGGTTCCTGGTGTGCTTTTAAAGGATCCCACGAGTGTTATCGATATAGCAGACTCATGCTTTGGTCAAAGGAAAAATTCTGTTTCTTTTTATGCAAGTTTGTACCCTGTTTTAATGCTTAACAAGATTGAGAATTGTGAGATTGATGCAGATATTCAAAAGCTTTTTACGTCTGATGAATTATCGAAGAAATCTTTATGTTACGAGTTAGATGGAAATTTTTACAGAGTTTTGCTGATACACAACCCAAAAAATTTAAATCTAAAAGCAACATTAAGTTTTGAGACTTGGGAATATGGACATATAATGCATACGACTCATTGGAGCTCAAAAATTGGCATTTTTGTGGATAAAGAGGCTCCGCAAGAGCTTATTGACCATATTTCAAAACTATTTGAGCTTTCATACTGGGATAGTTTCTGGAATCTATCAATTCATAATGGGGACAAAGTTTCGGTGACCCGTTGCAAACACTCTTTGCAATATACATACACCCCATATTCGCAATATACTTTTATGATAAACGCCGAACCATAAACGAAAAAATAACCCGCTTTTAGGAAGAGTTCAGACAGGAAACTATCGGCAAGCACGGGAAGCTACGCGAAAGGATGTTCGGAATCTTTACTGGAGAATTGAAGCCCTTTGCATGGTTGCAAAAGCAGAATTTAGAAATTAATCTTCGTCCTCGTACTCTTCACTGAAAGGGTAGAGATCTTCCTCGTCTTCGTCGAGCTCATCTTCTTCGCCAAAGTCGCTTTTGGGGTCGAGATATAGAGCCATAGAGGTGGCGCGAGGAAGGGGAAGATAGTCACTTTGCTCCTCTTCCGAAAGGGGTTTGGAGTGGAGAACCCGCCACATGCAGATAAGGATAAAAAGAGCAGAGAGGATGCTCATATAGAGAAAAAGTCCGGCCGAACCAAAATAGCCCATAAATAAAGGGGAAATAAGGGGGCCAATGATACATCCGACTCCATAGATAAGTAGAAGAGCGCAGGTGATTCCAACCATCTTCTTCTCAGAAAAATGATCACAAGTATAGGTAATAGAAAGAGGATAAAGGGTGAAAGAGATCCCTCCAAAAAGGATCATCAAAGCAAGAAGAGCATAAAAATGAAAGTAATGGCTTTGATAAAGAGCCAGAGTCACAAGCATAAGGACAAAGGTCACTCCAATGATCACCTTCCTGCGGTTAAAAATATCGGAGAGATGTCCAATAGGCCATTGAAGGAGAAGTCCTCCTAAGATGGTAAAACCCATGATTTGAGAGATCTGAAATACGGAAAGATTGATCTCTTTAGCAAAAATTGGTGCCAGACCATAAAAGGAACTCATAATAAGTCCTGAAACAAAACACCCAATGGGACCTAAGGGAGCTTTTTTTAGAATTTGGAAAATATTTGTAATCGAGGAATCCAAAAGAACAGGACCACTACTTTTCATCATCGAAACAGGGATAACTGAAAGGGAGCTTAGGATAATCGTAATCGCAAAGGGAAGAAGGCTTACTAATGGAGAAGCATTTAAGATAAACTGCCCTAGGCCTTGAGCCATATAGAGGGTTAACATATAGAGAGATAGGAGGCGCCCTCGACTTTTCACTCCAGTTGAGAGGAGGAGCCAACTCTCGATAGCAATAAAAAATCCTGAAGTACAAAATCCTGTAAAAAAGCGAAAAATCGTCCACGTTATAGGACCGATCATCATCGCTTGGATGACAATAATGAGTGAGTTGATCGATGCCATAATGGCAAAGCTACGGATATGTCCAATCCGTTTAATCAACCTCTCAACATAAATCGCTCCAAGCATCAGTCCAGCGTAATAAGAGGCATTAAGGAGTCCAATAACAATGTTAGGATACCCTTCAATCGAGATCCGCAAACTGGCAAAGGTTGTAAAAAATCCATTCCCAAGCATGACAATAACCAAACTAATAAGAGGAGGAATAACGCTGCGGAATACTTTTCTCACTTAAGCCCTCTTTTTGTTCGCAATTTTAATTGTAGCCTCAGGAGATATCCACTTTCGATCAACTTTTATGAGTGGCTGGGTAATAACCATATATTTTTCCTTCTCGAAAGGGTGCTGTATCTCCCCTTTCCGTGTAATGAGCTGTTCAAAGCAGTAACGAATCTCAAAGTGATTCTCATCTGTTTTTATTGCTGTAATATCTGAGTTGGAAAGAATCGGCAAAAAGTATTCTGATTTTTCTCCAAGAAGTTTGATTACCCCCTCTTCAATGGCAGATTCAAAGGCTTGCTTTCCAGCTTGAGAAAAAGCCTCTTGCAAGAGACTAAATAGAGGATCATCAATGCCGCAAAGTCCCTGCAGTTCTTTGTAAATTTCGAGGAGTTGTTCTAAGGAAAGTGAGTCGCTCTTATCAAGACGATACAAAAGAGTTTCTTGTGTGTAGAGTTGGAGAGAAGGCCACTCACGGTTAAGCTCATTTGCAAAATTGACTGTCATAAAGCGATAGTTTTCATCTTCTTGAATTTTCTTATTAATAGATGGAAATGATTCAGGATCATCTTTAGCCTTTTTTTCAATTCCTGCATAAATTTTCTCAATGAAGGAGAGCTCTTTTTTTATCTCTGAAGGACATTCTTCAAAAGCCCAATCAAGGAGACCTAAAGTCACTTTGGAAACCTCTTGGATAGATAGGAGAAAATCCCATTGATATTTATTGAGAATGAGGGCGCAAAGATTAAATTGCTCCTCCTCACTCATGTGATAAAGGACCTCTTGTTGATTTGCCAATTGAATCAATTGTCTCCGATTCTCTAGTGGGAGATCGCGAGGGAGATAACGGCTTGCCAGATAGGTTTGAAGGGTTTCTATATCCTTTTCCGAGGTCTTTGCGAGCGTCTCCATAAGATGAAAAAGTTCTGGGTTGGTATCGCTTGTCTCTTCAAAATCTTGGTAGGCAAGGACAATCTCTTGGAATGCTTTCCCCAGTTCACGAAATTTAGTGATTAACGAGACACTCTTCCGACAAACCGACGTTCTTGACAGGCGGTCATGAATCCCCTCAGAGGTCAAACAGTGGTCTTCTTTAAGGGTTTTATTGCAAAAGTTGATGTTTTGAATCTGTCGATATTGATTAATACGAGCTTTCTTCTTAAGACCATGCCATATCCTTAAGTAATCAAGATGCTTACGTGATTTAATCCTATGGAGGCGGATACTTTTATTATCTCGAATAGGGTTGGTGATAAAGAGGAGGATTTCGCTCGGATAATAAATCGCTTTAAATTCTAAAGCCTCTTCGGTTTCATCTACTTTTTCTGATTGAACCCTCATAAAAATTGCATTGAGAGATTGGCGAGGGTCAATATGAGTCTGCATTTTACGACATTCTTCAATATGGTCTTGAAAAGCTCTAAAAAAGAAAAGCTTACGGGCTGCAAGGGCTTGAGCCACCTCCCGTTTTGCTTTTTTGTATTTCTTGTAAGGGTAAACGCCTAACGTCAGAAGAGATAAGAAGAGGTTTTTAAATGAATTACGCTTAAAGGAATTCCTAAAATGTCGGGAGACTGCCCCTTGCCACGAGTCGCGGTGGTTAATATTGGCAAGTTTTACATCTGGCAGCGATGATTTATCCATCTTTCCTTCCTAAGGTTCCCCTTAGGCTCTTCATAGCAGAAGGCTGTTACATATTAAAGAGCCAATTGCAAAACTCCTAAAAAATCGATTAACCGGGAATTTTGCAACTGATTCTAAAGAAATTCTTTCCAAGAGTTCCTATCTAGAAAAGGTGATAGATCATGAAGACCGTAACCACTCCTTTGAGAGTCCAAAGGAGTGTGCGAACCCAATTAGAGGTGATAAGGTTTTGGAGAACCTTTGGAGAAAAGCGAACGCTAAGCTTTTGGTGCAGTGTGATTTGAAAAAGAAACGTTGAGAGCCAGATCAGGATAAGGAGAACTAGGTTTGTTCCTGCAAGGGTTGTGAAGATACCCCCCGGTGCAATCCCTACAAGGAGAAATGCGGTGATTGCTTCTACAACCATAATGGGGCCTAGGAGGAGGGCAGCTCTCCGTATATGAGAGCGTTCATACTCCACGAACCCTTCCTTAATCTTCTTGTAGAGGGGATAATGAACAACTTGCGAAAACCACATGATTCCTATCAGGATCCAGGTTTCCACAAGCTGTGCTAGTGTTAGGTAAATAAGATCGTGCATGCCTGACATTATTTTACTAGTTCAAAAGATTCAATAAAGTGATTATAATTTCCTTCAAGGTAGTTATTTGCATCACACTCCATCGCTAAGAGGTAGAGGCTATTTTCTGCCATGATCGCTCGCCCTTTGAAATAAATCCCTTTCGACTTGACGAAGAAATCAAGCGCTTTATGACCTTGAACATTTACGAGATCCGCAAAGATAAGTTGATTATCATGGTTTTGTGTCACTAATCCATTTAAAAAGCTCTCAAGGCTCATTTCAGCATGGGATTCATTGATAAATGGAGGATACTGAGCAATAAGCATCATATAGACCGCTTTTTCCTCGTGTGCAGAGAGATAAACATCATAACGTAGACTGTATCCTTGTTCAGGAAAAGGCATCATTTGCTTTACATGCTCAGGAGATTCTGGAAGAGAGATCATGCACTTTCCGTGTACAGAATGAAAACGCTTCCAACTTCCAAGTGTATCGACTTTTGGTTTCACATTATCTGCCAACTTTATTGGTGCAGCGCCAATAAGGGCTGGACCGCTCCCAGCGGTTAATAAAATAGCTCCAAAGGCGGCAAGTGCCTTCTTCTTAAATAAGCCTAACATAATTATTCCCCCTACTTATGTTTTAACTATTCAATATTTCCTATGTAACATGTATCAATGATGACACACCCCAACTTACGAGGAATAAAAGGACAAATGAGGCTATCCAAGCTAAAATTAAATTTAGAAAAGCCATCCACGACGAAAACCCCTGTACTTCCCCTAAAGCATGTAAAAAAATCACGACTGACCAAACGAACATAACAAGCTGCCCAAGACCTGCTATAGCCGTAATCATTGCAGCAGTTCCAATCAATTTCTTTTCATAACCAGAGATAAACACTCCATTTCCATAAAGGAGCATAAGAAAAATCCAAATCAAAATGGTAATGATCATTGGAACACTGGACCAGGCGGTTGCTGCCCGGACCTCTTTAAAGCTTCCCTTTCCCCTTACGATCTTCCCCATCCAATAGTAAAATGCTCCCATGAAATTGAAAATGATATATCCAGCTGGTATCGATAAAACTGCAGCAACTAGGAAGATAAAAAAGAGTGTGAAAGCGTAACCAAAGGAAAAAAATTGAAGAGCTCCAAGCATCCATTGAAAACCATAGATCATACTTAAAACAAATAACCTATGATTAATATCATACCCTTTCAAGGCCTGCATTGTTTTTCTCGGATGAATCCACATGCTAAGCCAAGGGTTAAGATCGAATTTCTCTTTCATTTTCCCCTCCAAAGAGGGTCCCAACATAAAAAATCGATGTTTGATTTATTTTGCCGCCCTCAAGTCTTAATTTAGACTGAAAAAATTAATTGTACAAGTATAATTTATTAGGAAGAACCAATTTTAAATAATTAAGAATTAACAGACATTGAATCGTATCTATTTGAATCTAAGAAAGAAATAAAGCGGGCAGCGCCCGCTTCATTTTTTATGCAAAATACTGAAAATAAAACGCTAAAGAAAGGGTCGTAAAGACTGGAAGCTTAACAGGCTTATAATCAAGGGTCTTATGAAAAGTATTGAAAAGACATAAGATAAGAAGAGAGGGGTAAATAATCTGAAGCATCGGAGCAAGAAGACGGACAATCCCCGTAAACTCCAGAGTCGACACAAAGACTGTTACCACTAGGGTAACGACAAGAGACCACTCATAGGAGATACGTCCTTTCGTCACCCTCTTTTGCAAAAACTCAGCACTAACAACTGTCAACGCGATTGCAGTTGTTAAACAGGTCAAAGCTATAGATATGCAGACAATAAGGCCAGCATGATGTCCGAGGACAATCTGTCCAATCCGCCCCAAGAGTTGATCCACCCCCGTCCCTTCCAAAGCAAGGCTATGATGGGCTGCCACATAACTAAATCCAATATAAATAATGCTAAGAAGAGAGGCTCCGATTAGGCTCGCCTTAAAGATGGGAAGGAGAAGTCCCTTATTATCCTTGCTCTTGGATTGGCTCTTTAATCTACTATAAACAAGAGAAGAAAAGAAGAAAGCTGCTAAGAGGTCCATCGTATTATATCCCTCTTTCAATCCATATAAGAAAGGGTGAGCTACATTGGAAGATCCTACAGGATCAACACTCGAAAAGAAAACTCCCTTTACGATGATCACAACTAAGAAGAGGATGAGAATAGGTGAAAGAACATAACCAATTAAGTCTAAAATTCGATTTCTTTTCCATGAACAAAGGAAAATGATCAGGACACTGATCAAGCTAAAAGTCAGTAAATGTAGCGAAGAAAAATAGACCTTAAGTGTCGAATAAGTAAGTGTAATACAACGGGGAATACCTCCAAACGGCCCAATCATGCTAAGGAGTAGTATAATAACAATAAGCCCCGGCCACCTTCCAATTCTATTAAAAAAGCTTTCATAGTCCCCTTCAAAAAGGGTAATGGCAAAAAGGCCACTAAAAGGGACGACAACAGCTGTTAAAACCAGCCCTAAAAGAGCCCAGATTAACCCCCCTTCCACTATTTGCCCAACGATTAATGGAAACGTAATATTTCCTGCTCCAAAAAACATAGAAAACATCGCCAACCCCGTCGATAAAGATGTACTTTTTATTTTTCTCACTTTTTGCTTCCTTACTTGGTTTTTTGTAAAAATTTATATGAATGTAGAAGGGGGTGTTATCTACGCCTATTGGCGCATGACATTGACTAAAATGGAAATAAGAATAATATTTTTTGAATATTCCATAATGGAAACCACTATATATTTAAGCGATTTTTGAAGCAAGTTTTTAAATGACGTGTTCTAGAGCTTGAGAAAGTTTAGGATAATGGAAGTGGTAACCCGTTTCAGATAGGCGGTGGGGTTCAGCGCGGGTACTTGTTAAAAGAAGTTCTTCCCCTTTTTGTCCGAGCAACATCCGAACCAGAAATTCAGGCAAGGGGGGACCCATCCATCGATTCAACCTCTTTGTCAGCTTTTTAGTTAAAATATCATTGGGTACAGGATTAGGAGAAACAACATTAACCGCCCCCTTAAGCGATGGGGTCATCATCACATGGTAAATAGCGCCAATAACATCATCAATTGCAACCCAGCTGACATATTGGTGGCCATCCCCTATTTTCCCACCAAACCCAAGCTTAAAAGGAGTAAGCATTTTTTTAAGGGCTCCCCCTGCCGAGGTTAAAACCACCCCAAACCGGGTGTGCACAACCCGAATCCCCTTTTCTTCAAGCTCGCGAGAGGCTCGCTCCCATTGTTCACAAACCTCTGAAATAAAAAGACCCTTGCCAGGACCTGAATCCTCGTCAACAACTTCGCTTCCACGATTTCCATAATAGCCAATCGCAGAAGCTGAAATAAATGCAGCCGGAGGGTTATTAAGATGCTTTAAGATTTCCACAAGATTTTCAGTCCCTTTGCATCGACTCTTTAAAACCCTTTCCTTTTTCTTTTTTGTCCAGCGCCCATCAGCAATACTTTCTCCTGCCAAGTGAATAATAATATCAAAACCTTCAAAACTGCGTGGATCACATTCCCCTGTTTTGGGATCCCAATAAATATCCTTTTCCTGAGCCTTTCCTGAGCGGCTCAGATGCCAGACATCATGCCCTGTAAACTCAAGAAAGTACCCCAAATTCTTTCCAATAAGCCCATGAGAGCCGCTGATAAGAATCTTTAACGGTTTTACAAACTGATATTTTTTTATCATCTCAATATCATGGTTAATCATATCGTGTTTGTACATAAGGATTCGGGAGAGGCGTTTTTTAATCATCCGATTAATTAAAGGATTAAAAAAACGGGGAAGCTGGTGAGAAAAAGAAAAACGGTCAATGATTTCAGAAGTATGGGCACTTTGTGGAGTAATAATCGTTTCATATTGGTAGCCTTTTAACATCCCCTGATTAGCGACCATAACAAGGCTCTCATTAGGGGTGCATTCAGAACATTCCAGATTCATTTTTGCATAGATCGGTCCAAAAATCTTTGCTCGAACAGAAAATTTTGATCCTAATATCTGGGGACGTCGATCGGAATGCACCACTTTAATATTTTCCCATGGGGGAATACATCTTTCAAGCATTCTCAGACGAAGATGCCAATCAAATACTTCTTCGGGAGAACGGTTTATCAATGATCTAAATTGGAGTTTACTCCTAGAAACCATAAAAACCTTATCTTTGATAAATCAATTAGCTACTGATTATTACTCTCAGCAGGAATTTTATGCAAAGAAAAGTCGTACACTTATTTCGAAAGATCTTGACGAGTCGCCCAATTAAAGAGGGAATAAAGATAGGTATCCCGTGCTGCAACTTGCGCTACCCTCCTTAATCGAACATCTTCTAATTTTTTTGAATTATCAGTGGTAATCTTCCTAACTCCTGCTTGCGCCATTTTTTGAGCCTTTTTGAAATTACGGTTAATGGCATCACCAGCTCGAGTCATTATTCCCCTTCTCCCTTTTTCAGCCGTTGCATCTTCTGGAGGAGGAGTCGTTGAATATTCAACCCTAAGGCTATTCGAAGCTTGCAAAAGTTCTGCCGCTGAAAAATAAAAGAAGAAAATTTTAGCTACAGATGCTGTTCGATTTTTGACGAGATTTAAAAGACTCCATCCAAAAAAGACTAAAGGAAGTGTTCCTACGACTTTAAGAGTCATTCCCAGCACTTTGGCAATATCAGCTTCTTCAGCAACATCGGAAGATCTATAAATGTTTCGCGCTGAGTTATAAGCATCACGGCACTCTTGGATAGGGTTGGTGCTATAGGCATTTGAAATCGTTAATAAAGAATTTAGCATAATTCCTCCTAAGCTTAGACAAAGGATAATAGATAAGGAATATTTATATCAAGGTGATAAATATAAAACTCGTGAATGCCACCTATTTCGCGGCAGCGGCCTTTTGAATCAGCGGAGATACAAGCTGAGTGCCGAGCCAAGGTGAGGCCACCTTGGCGAAGGTGAGAAGCGAAGTAGATTCGCTGATTCAAAAGGCCGCTGCCGCGAAATAGGTCGCATTCACGGGTAGAAGGCACAATCTTCTGAAAACCTGCGAATTAAGAGCCACTTGCAAAAATCGACCAGCGATATTTTGCAAATGGCTCTGTAAGATTATTGCTCTTTTTTGTAAGAGCCACAGCAAAGGGTTTTACACTTCCCAAGAAAGCTAAGTCCCCAAAGACCGCTTAGACCAATGATTGCGTACACAAGGCGAGCTAGCCAAGATGAGTCACCTTTAAAAATCCAAGCGACAACGTCAAAGTGAAAAAATCCCCAAAGCCCCCAATTAAGAGCGCCTACAAGTATGAGTATCAATGCGATAATGTTAATTACTTTCATAGGTTTTGCCTCCTATCCTATCCACCCCTCATAATAAAGAGTTTTTGTTAATTTTGTCACGTGTTTCTAGATAAAATAAAAAAAAGCTTTGACGTTTAATGAGATGACAAATAGAATTTTTGCATAACGCTTAAAAATAAGGAGCATGAAAGAATATGAGAGCTATCAAACCAATACTTTCTATAATAGGCATGGCGCTTTTTCTATGTGCCAGTGCTCAAGGCAATCCTCTTAAGCAGTTTAACGCAAGTGTTTGGACCGATTACACAAGAATGGATTTTGAAGGCCTTACTCAAGAAGAAAAAACTCACAAATTGCAGAGTCTTTTTGAAGATAAAGTAAATTTTTGTAAGGAATATGACATACGCAGGGCGCTGATTCGCATTCTTGATCCCTCATCATTTGATTTCTTTAATCCTGAAAACTTTGATAGTTCTCGAGATGATAACTTCTACTATTGGGCAACACAACTAAATAAAAATTCTGAAATTGAAGCTGTTTTTGATCCTGCGTTGTTTAGACTTGCATCTGAATCATGGGGTGGATGGATCACTAACAAAGCTCGAGCTTTTTTAAAAATTGAAAACCCTCTTGATAGTTTCCCTAATTTTGTCGAAAAATTAACTTGGGTCTCCTTAGCAAATGAGGTATACGAATCTGAAAATAATACAGGTCCTCTTGTTAAAGGGATTACGATTAACCCTGAGAAAATCGACGATGGAGTGATACAACTTCTGATCAATGCTCTTGACCAATATAAGTACAATGCTTCTGAGGCGTATCCAGAAAACAAATTTCCAACAATAAGGATTGGAATACTCTTTAACATCGATCAAAAAGAGTTGGTTTGCGCAAATCTTGCCCGTTTTCCTCTCTATACTGATCTTCGAGGTAAAAAATATGGCGATATTGATATCAATGTCCCAAAATATTTTCCAGGACAGGGTCCTGAATTGCTAGCACCTGAGTGGCGTGCAGATAAAAATGCTCCCCTCCTTGATACTGCCTATCTGAATTTAGCAGATCTAAGGCTCGTTGAAACCATCTACCAAAACCATGAAATTCTCCCTAATCCGCCTGTTTCAAACAGCGAAGGAATGAAAATTCTGGCACAACGCTTTGCAATGAATTTTAGAGGAGCTCCTATAGCCAAAGGTCCAGGATCCGTCACCATTCTTAAAGGGACAAACGAAGTTCAAGGAGAATATACTTTCTTTAAAACAGGGAGCTTTAAAAGTCATGAAGGGCAATTCCTCAAGGATTCAATTATTGAAATTCGTCCTCCCCATGTGACCAAAAGTATAAGAAAAACGATTGCTAGTGATCCTGAAAGTAATAAACGGATGAAATTAACTTCATCTTATAGCACGACAACTGATATCATTGAGGCTGAATACTATATAACACCAACCCCTGTTCGATGGAATAGACCAAAAATGTCGAATTTTATATCTTCAAAAATATATTTTGTTTTTAGCACGGATTTTGATCCTAAGAAAGGACGCTTTATGGGAAATTGGCATCTTGATAATTTCATCAATTTCCTCAGGAATCCCGATACTGAAAAGGGATTATTAACTGACACTTTCTTTATAAATCTAGCTGGCAAGGGTGTTGGCATAACAAACAATATAGTTATCCATGATTTCACAACCATTCCGAATGGGAATCCCTATCCGGAAATCGATTGGAAACTTGGAAACAATGTTCACCGATAAGATCTTAAAACAGGTTCTTAAAAATGTGAAAGCCTCCCCTATGGGAGGCTCAACGCAACCCTTTCCTCTAAAGTCGTTTGGGTTTAAAAAAGAATATGGTCTTCCTGAAGGAGTTTGGAATTTGAAAGTAGATCAGTTAGCACTCCCCACAAGAGCAAAAATTTAGACCCGGAGAAAATATGTCTGTTAGATTTAATACTTCTTCTCGATCGATACAGGAAGAATTTGGTACTCTTTTTACAAAAATTGTTGGAGCGAAACGAATTGAAGACCTCCCTACTGTCCATCCAAGCACCTTAGGGGTTACAAAAGCAAATGAAGACACTTTTCTTTTAGATTTAATTAATCCCAACTGCTTAAAAGAACATTCTGCTGTTCGCGGAAGACTCCCTTCAAACCGCCCCTTTATCGCAATCAAAATTCAAATGAACCACCCGGCAACCAATAGGGTCTGGGCTACTGTGGTAGAAGTAATTTTTAAAAAACACTCCATTGATGGTTGGGGGGCACCCAAAAAATTTGGAGAGAATGTGTTTATCACCGTTCCTACGGTATTAGGAGATGATGGAAAAAAATATTGCAGCCCCCTTCTCTATCATTCTAAAATGGAAAAATCGCAAATGGAAAAAGTGCGAGATCTTTTAAGCGGTAAAGAAGTGAGATCTGAAAGCCCCGCCGATCTTCTTCTGCTACTTAAAATGGTTTAGGACCTATAGCTGGGGTTATATGAAAACGATAAAATTTTGATCCGTTGCTTCCGTCTGGAAGGCTTTCGTTTCTTGACTTTTACCTTTCCCTTCAGCTATTATTTTATCTTTATAACTAGGAGAAACTGTGTCCGGATTAGATAAAGAAACCCTCGCAAATTTAACCAAGCTATGTCGGATCAACTGCTCTGATGAAGAATTAAAGCTTCTTCTAAAAAACCTTCAGTCGATCTTAGGATATATGGATCAGCTTAAAGAGGTCGATACCGAAAATGTCCCCGTTTGTAATCATGTCAGTGAGGAAGTAAAGACCTTTCTCCGCGAGGATGAGCCGTCAGAGTCCCTTGATCGTGACACTTTTCTCGAAAATAGTCCATCGCATGTTGGTGGGATGATCCGCGTTCCAACCGTTATAAAGTTTTGAGGGCTGATGTATCGTAAATCTGCACATCAACTTCATCAAGCCTTCCTTAAAGGAGAATTAACAGCATCTGAGATTGCTGCCTATTTCCTTATGCGGATCCAAAACCTTGATGGTGACTTGCAAGCTTTTTTAAACATCTTTTCCGAAAGAGTGATGGAAAAAGCTGAAAAGCTTGATAGCAAGCGCGCAACAGGGCAACCCCTTGGTAAACTTGCTGGAATCCCCATAGCCATTAAAGATAATATCCAGATTAAAGGGGAAACAACAACCTGTGGCTCAAAATTTCTATCGAATTACACTGCCCCATTTGATGCAACAGTTATCCGATTAATTGAAGAAGAAGATGGCCTGATTCTTGGCAAAACCAATCTTGATGAGTTTGCAATGGGCTCATCTACAGAGCACTCAGCCTACCAAATCACCCGCAATCCATGGAAACTAGCTTGCACTCCCGGTGGCTCTTCTGGTGGTTCTGCTTCTGCAGTGAGTGGAAGGCTAGCCCCCATTTCTTTGGGAAGTGATACGGGTGGTTCGATCCGTCAACCAGCCTCTTTTACTGGAACTGTAGGCTTTAAACCTACCTATGGGCGGGTTTCTAGATATGGACTTGTCGCATTTGGATCATCGCTTGATCAAATTGGCCCTTTTGCAAATTCTGTGAAAGATGTCGCTCTTATAATGGAAGTGATGGGACGTCCTTGCGATTTTGATGCAACCAATGTCAAAGAAACACCAGAGCCTTATCTCGATCACTTAGATACACCGATTCAAGGAAAGAAAATCGGAGTCCCATGGGGTTTCTTAGAGGGGCTTTCAGAAAGTGCTCGGAAAATCTTTGATCAAAACCTCGAAGTTCTTAAATCAGCAGGGGTAGAGCTTGTTGAAATCAATCTAAGTAAACTCAAATATTCTATTCCCGTCTATTACATTCTCTCCACTGCCGAAGCTTCCACAAATTTATCACGCTTTGATGGGATTCGATATGGGAAACGGTCTGAAAAAGCACGCACCCTTGATGAAATCTACGACCTTTCACGTGAAGAAGGGTTTGGTGCGGAAGTGAAACAACGGATCCTCCTTGGAACCTTTGTCCTCTCATCGGGGTATCAAGATGCCTACTACAAGAAAGCACAAAAGGTCCGAACTTTGATCATTGAGGAATATAAAAAGGCTTACGAAAAATGTGACCTCATTGTGATGCCAATAACTCCCTCGCCAGCTTTTGAACTCGATGGCATTCAAGATCCTCTCGAAATGTATCTCCAAGATCTCTACACTGTGAGCGCAAACCTAGCAGGGCTTCCTGCCATTAGTGTCCCGTCTGGCAAAGATGAAAATGATCTTCCACATGCTCTACAGTTTTTAGGGCCACAAATGAGTGATGGAAAAGTTCTCCACTTTGCCTACCAGTTCGAAAAAACGCTTAATTTAAGTGGATTTATCCCTCCCCTCTTTGACAAGGAGGCTTCATCATGAGCCATATCTCTTATGAAGAGTGGGAACCTGTGATTGGTCTTGAGGTTCATGTGCAACTCAATACCCGCTCTAAAATCTTTGCCCGCTCCCCTAACCACTTTGGCGATGAACCCAATACCAATATTGAAATCGTCGATACGGGACAGCCTGGAGCCCTCCCAGTCCTCAATAAAGAAGCCGTCGATTTAGCTATCCGCTTTGGCTGCGCGATCAATGCTCAAGTAGCAGAATTTAGTAAATTTGATCGGAAGTCTTATTTTTATCCCGACTCTCCTCGTAATTTCCAAATCACCCAGTTCGATATGCCCATCATTATTGGAGGAGAAATCGTTGCCGATACGGAAGGAAAAACAAAAATCTTCCAAATCGACCATGCTCACTTGGAGGATGATGCGGGAATGCTCAAACACTTCTCCGACTTTGCAGGCATCGATTACAACCGGGCAGGAGTTCCCCTATTAGAAATCGTGACCGAGCCATGCATGTTCTCCCCAAAAGAAGCGACCGCTTTGGCTACTACCCTGAAAGCAATCCTTGAATATCTCGATGTCTCTGACTGCAATATGGAAGAAGGTTCAATGCGGATCGATACTAATATCTCTGTCCGCCCCAAAGGGGATAAAACTCTCCGCAACAAAGTTGAGATTAAAAACCTCAACTCTTTTAGCAATATGGAAATGGGGATAGAAGCTGAAGTCCGCCGCCAAGTCCGCGCATATACCGAGCGTCCAAAGGAGGACCCAAATATCGTTGTTCCTAGCTCGACTGTTCGTCTTGATCTCGAAAAAAAAGAAACAGTACTCATGCGCTCTAAAGAAGAGGCAAAAGATTACCGCTATTTTCCCGAACCTGACCTTCCTCCGATTATTCTTACCAAAGATTACATCGAAAAGATCCGGAAAGATCTCCCAGAACTCCCCCACCAGCGCTTTGAGAGGTATACGAGTGAGTTCAAACTCTCTGAATACAATGCATCGATCCTCGTAAACGATAAATCCCTTTCTAACTACTATGAAACTGCCCTTAAATCATGCAAAAACGCGAGCGCTCTATGCAACTGGATCACTGTAGAGTTTGTGGGCCGCTTTAAAGACTCTGGAGCCCCCCTCTACAAATCGGGAATTCTCCCGGAACATATCGCCAAACTCGTCACCTTTATCGACTCCAAGAAAATCACTGGACGGATCGCCAAAGAAGTTGCCGATATCATGGTGCAAAAACCGGGGAAAGATCCTGAGATCATCATCAAGGAAAACCCCAATTTTCAAGCGATTCACGATACCTCAGCAATCGAACCCTTTGTCGATGAAGTCCTCTCGGCCAATGCCCAATCGGTCGAAGACTTTAAAAATGGAAAAGATAAAGCCTTTAACTTTCTCGTCGGCCAAGTGATGAAACTTTCCAAGGGAAAAGCCTCTCCAGATGTCGTTAAAGAGCTCCTGATAAAAAAAATCTCTTAGTTTAAAAACCTGCACTTCTGTATTATTGCTTCAAAAAAATTTGAGGTTTATATGTCTACAGTTGAAATAACTGGATCAGAATCAATTAGTGAAGAGTATGGAGTCGTAGAGGCCAATGAGACTCAGTCGCCAGAAGCAAAAAAAACAGATGGGATTGCAAAATCCTCAATCTCAATTATTGACTATTTCTACGGGGTGAATCCCGTTCATGGAAAACGGGAGCTAAGATACCTCCCTACTTGGGTTGAAAAAGTAATGGGATCAGCGATGTACCCTATGATGGTCATTAACCAAGGGGGATCAATAAGTAACCACTTTGAGCTTCCAAAAGTAAGCCATATTATGGGCAAGCTAAAAGCTCACGCGCGAAGAGATCTCCCCTATGAAGTAAAGATCATCAACAAAGATGTCGTCAACGCGTGGTGCCTCCCTGGTGGTAAAATCGCGATATACAAACGAATACTGGAGCGGATTGACTACTTTGTAAACAATAAAAAAGAGATGGGACTTCAAGGATACACTCATCCAGAGACCGGAGAGTTTATCAGCTATGCAGATGTGACAAAAGAAGATGTCATTGCAGCTCTTCTAGGACACGAAATGACCCATGCCGATGCTCGCCACTCTGCCCGCAAGCTTGAGCGGAGCTTTATCGTTCAAGCAGGGATCTTTACTGCAAGTGCCTACACTCAAAGCCTTATCAATGGAAAAAAGAAAGACCTAAAGGAGCGCATTGAACATTTGAATAAAAATGGCGATATGACTTCTACAGATAAAGCCAATTTTAAGAAAGAAAGAGAGAAAATCAAAGGGTATCAACGTCTTCATCATCTCGCCTTCAACTGGTTGGTAAAGCTCGGTGTTGAACTCTATTTCTTAATGGGAAGTCGCCACCATGAACTGGAAGCAGATAAGTATGGAACCCGCCTAGCAGCAGAAGCGGGTTATAACCCTGCTGGAGCCCTGTTCCTTCAAGAGCTACTTAAGAGAGAGTCGAAAGGTCTTTATGACTATTTACCTAACTGGTTTCAAAAAATCCAAAGCTTCTGGCACTCTCATCCTCCTTGCACGGAGAGACAAGCTGCCCTTTTTGCAGATGTTAAAGCTTGGAAACAAATCAAAGTATAATTGATTAAAATCACTCTTTTATTTTAGTACAAAGGGAAAGAGTGGTTTTGTTTAATGCTCCGTGCATTTGCTTTAATTATTATTTGTTTTTTGTTTGCACAGGGGTGCGATGTGCGAGGGGCAAATGACCCTTTTGCCTATGCCCCGGAGCGGAGCGATAACTTTTGGTACCCTCCAACAAAAGCAAGTAAACGCCTCCCTGATATGAGCAAGCTTGAAGAAGATGGTGAAGATTACCATCTTTTCTCTGAGGAAGCTCCCATTACCTTAGCTGAAATTATTGATATTTCCTTAGCAAGAAATCCCAATACAAAGCAGAGTTGGGCATCAGCAAGGGTGAGCGCTGCCGAATATGGGCAGTCACTTCGGAACTATTTTGTACTGGCAGATATCGATGGAAATTATACCCGGACACGGTATGCGGAGTTTACTGGTGCCACACGATCGATCATTTATGAGACACAATATGGGGGCGAGCTCGATCTTACCTATACCATTTTGGACTTTGGTCAAACCCGAATGACAAGTGAAGCGGCGTTGCAATCACTCTATAACGCCGATTGGTCTCACAACAGTCAGATACAAGAAACAATCCAGCTTGTGATGACCGATTACTACGATTATCTCTATCAAAAAGAGCTCCTTTTTTCGACTGAGCAAGATGTAGTCAATGCGAAGGTTTCCCTCGACGCGACCGAGGAAAGATTTCGCCAAGGACTTGCCGATGTCTCCGATATTGTCCAGGCAAAAACGAGTTATTTATCGCAAAAGCTTGCTGTCGTGAATCAAAAGCAAATGCTTCATACAGCCTATACAACTCTTGTTGCGACGATGGGTCTCCCCTCAAACCAAGCCTATTATTTCCAAGGTTACCCCGATGAAGTTGTCCCATTTAAATTAGAAACTTTGGATAAGTTGATTGTCAAAGCAAATGACTATCGCCCCGATTTAATGGCTGCAGAAGCGGAGGTTAAATCAACAAAAGCAAGTTTGGCAGCAGCTAAACTCAAAAAAGCACCGGTCATCACAGGCGAGTTTGAAATTGGTAGGAAGTATTTTCAACGTGGGGTGAATGACCATTATGATTTCACAGCGCAGGTTAACCTCACCTTCCCCCTCTTCCAAGGATTTTTCATTGAAAACTCGATAAAAAAAGCGCGGGCAACAGTTGAGCAAGCGCAGGCCTCTTTAGATCAAGTTAGACTTGATATTATCCAACAAGTTTCTAACTATCGGAGCGATGTTGCTTATGCAAAAGAATCAATGGAATATGCAAAATCCTACCTGGAATCTGCTGAAGAGGATTTCAAGGTTAATCTGAAAAAATACAAAGTTGGAACGGGGACAATTGTGAACCTTATCAACGCTCAAACAGCAGTAGCTGATGCAAGGGCTCAGCTCGCCGGAGCCCAAAATAGTTGGTACACTTCCGTTGCAAACCTAGCTTTTGCAACAGGGACCCTTTTTCCTCCTAATAATAAAGCAAAAGTCCCCTACATAGAAATGATAGAACATAAGGAAAGTCCCAATGGTAAAAAGAGCCCTTTTTAGAGCCAATTGCAAAATTCCCCGGTGGTCGCTTTTTAGTTTTATTGCGCTCCTTGCAATTGTAGGATGCTCCAAGAAAAAGGAAACGCCCCCACCTAACCCCATTCCCGTTCATATTGCGCGCGCAGAGGCAAAAGATGTCCCCTATTATATTTCTACAGTCGGCCATATGGAAGCTTACCAGACTGTCAATATCATGGCCCAGGTCAATGGGCAGCTGATGAAAACCTACTTCCCTGATGGGGCCGATGTTAAAGAGGGTGACCTACTTTATCTTATCGACCAACGTCCCTACCTTGCCGATTTAGAAAAAGCGGAAGGTGAGCTCGAGGAAAATATCGCAAATTTAGGATTTGCTGAAAGGACTGCTGAGAGAAATGCTACCCTTGTGAAAGATGAATATATCTCTCAAAATGATTATGATAGCCTGATTACCAATGTCATTTCAGGCGAAGCACTTGTTAAACAAAGTCGCGGCGATGTTGATAATGCAAAAATTAATCTCGGCTATACGACGATCTATGCCCCTCTTAGTGCCCGCGCAGGAGAGAGTCAAATCCGCGATGGAAATATTATCTTAGAATCTGCAGAAACGACCCTTGTCACCCTCAATCAAATCACACCGATCTATTCGGTCTTCTTCATCAACGAAAAAGACCTTCCCATGGTGCAACGTTATAAGGCTAAATATGGCGATTTAAAGGTCCTTGCTGCCGTCAATGATCCCGAAACTCCTACCTATAAAGGTGATCTTACATTTATTGATAACGGGATCGATATCTCCACAGGAATGATCAAACTCAAAGGGACTCATGCAAATGAAGATAAGGTCCTTTGGCCTAATGAATATGTAAAGGTCAAGCTCATTCTCGATACCATTGAAAATGCAGTCCTTGTCCCCTTCGAAACGATTCAAACCAGCCCTAAGCAAAAATATGTCTACGTCATGAAGGGAAATAAAACGGTCGAGCGTCGCAATGTCATCACTGGACAAATACAAGAGGATAACACCATTGTCATTACAAAGGGGCTAAAAGCTGGAGAGAAAGTCATTACAGTGGGACAAATTAATCTCTACCCCGGTGCTAAAGTGACTGTTGTCGAAGATGAGGACGATGGATGAATTTTTCTGAACCTTTCATTCGCCGCCCTGTCATGACAAGCCTCGTCATGATTTCGATCCTCTTTTTTGGGCTCATGGCTTATAAGGGGCTCCCTGTCAGCGATCTTCCAGACGTTGAATACCCAACCATTGAAGTGACCACTTCTTATCCTGGCGCAAGTCCTCAAACAATGGCCGATACCGTAACATCTCCTCTTGAGCGGCAATTTACTGCTGTAGATGGTATCCAAACCATTGCCTCCTCCAGTGTCAATGGGAGCTCTACAATTGTCCTTCAGTTTGCTCTTAATCGTGATATCGATGCAGCTGCCACCGACGTTCAAGCAGCCATTAACCAGGCGCAACCCAACCTCCCTAGCGATCTCCCGAACTACCCCACTTACAAAAAAACGAATCCTTCCCAAACCCCCGTCATTTTTATGTCAATTTCTTCAGACCTGATGTCCCTTGGAGAGCTTTATGACTATGCCTACTCCTTGGTGGGGAGAAGACTTGGGATGGTTGATGGGGTCTCTGATGTAGAAGTTTATGGTTCCCCTTTTGCAGTCCGGGTTCAAGTTGATCCCGACTACCTTTCCTCCCATCAGATAGGGATCGATGAAGTTGCAGACGCTATTATAAACAGTAACCCAGAACTCCCTGTTGGTAATCTTTATGGCCCAGATGTTGAGTATACCATCACGGTTGATGGGCAAATGAAAAAAGCAGAAGGATATCATGAGCTCATTATTCGGAATAACAATCATGCCCTCCTTAAAGTCAAAGATATTGGCCATGCTCTCAATTCTCTTCAGAATGATAAATATTCTCTTAACTTCATTACCGAAAACAATTCAACTCCTTGTGTTGTCGTGGCGATCATTAAGCAAGCAGGAGCAAACACCATCAAAGTAGTCGATGGAGTGAATGAGCTTCTTGACGAGATTAAGTGGGAACTGCCAGCATCGATCGAACTGGAGACAATCTTCGATCAATCGGTCTTCATTATGGAATCAATCCATGATGTACAATTTACCCTTATGGCCGCTTTTTTCTTAGTCGTCTTAGTCGTCCTTTTTTATCTTGGGAAAGCGCGCGACACCCTTATCCCCCTTTTAGCCCTCCCGATGTCTGTTGTTGGAACCTTTGCTGTCATGTTTTTACTAGGCTTTAGCATCGATATCCTCTCTCTCCTCGCTATTACCCTTTCTGTTGGCTTCCTTGTCGATGATGCCATCGTCGTTCTTGAAAATATTCATCGCCATGTTGAGATGGGAAAAACCACTTGGGAGGCTACACATAACGGTTCAAAGCAAATCAGCTTCACCATCCTTTCAATGACACTCTCCCTTGCTTGCGTTTTTATCCCAATGGTCTTTATGGCAGGAATTATGGGGCGGATTTTTCGTGAGTTTGCTATCACCATTGTCATTGCAGTTCTCATCTCTGGATTTATCTCTCTTTCCCTTACCCCTATGCTCTGTAGCCGCTTCGTCGTTGCAAAAAATAGTAACGACAAAAAAAACTTCATCGAAAAAATATCAGAAAAACTAAATCAACGACTTTTAAACCTCTATAAAAAAGGGCTAAGCATTGTCTTTAAGCACCGTTTCATCACTGTCCTTGTCGGCGCGGGGTCCTTTGCAGCAACCATCTACTTGGGAATGTCTTTACCCACCGATTTTATTCCAAGTGATGACCTTGGCTTTATAAGTGGTTTCGCCCTTTCCTCTGACGCAACTTCTCCTTATAAAATGATCGAATACCAAGAGCAACTCTCTGAAATCATTCGAAAAGACCCCAACATTCAGGATCATGTTGCCGTTGGCGGCATCCCGAACAATAACCAATCACTTATGTTTATCCGCCTCAAGCCCTACAAAGATAGAGGGAGTATGGAAAGTGTGATAGGCCAGCTCCTTCCCAAACTTCAAGCAGTTGCTGGTGTGAATGTCTTCTTAAGACCCCTTCCATTGATCAATCTTGACGTAGGAACATCAACTAGCATGGGGAACTATCAATATACCCTCCAAGGGCTGAGTAGCGATAAGCTCTACGAAGACACAGACAAAGTGATCAATGCAATGAAAAAATCCTCCAGTTTTCAGCAGGTCACAAGTGATATGCATAATAATGCTCCCTACCTTGATGTTCATATTGATCGAGATCGAGCCTATGACTTAAACATTTCGGCAAATGCTATTGAAGAAGCTTTTCTCTATGCTTATTCGGGAGGAAAACTCTCTCAAATTAATGGCGTCGCTGACCAATATTATGTCATCGTCGAAACCGTTCCCAGTGCTTATAAGGATCCTAGCGTTCTTGACAAACTCTATATTTCTGCAAGTACAAAAACACCAATCGATGATCCAAATGAAAACAATAACATCAAAACCTCCTTTCCAACGCAAGTTCCCCTATCGACAGTTTCCACCTGGAAGCAAGGGGTTGGCCCCTTAAGCGTCACCCATATCAATACCCTTCCCGCAACGACTATTTCCTATGATATTGGTGCAGGCGTCCCTTTAGGTTCTGCCCTTAATGAGCTTGATGAGATTGCAGAAAACACCCTTTCAAACGACATACATGCAATTCAGATCGGCTCTACCCAAGTTTTTCAACAATCTTTCGCGAGCCTTGAATTCCTCTTCGTCATAACCATCTTTGCCATCTATGTAATCCTAGGAATACTCTATGAAAATTTCATCCACCCTCTCACCGTAATGTCCGCCCTTCCTCCGGCAGCATTCGGAGCAGTTCTTACCCTTATGGCCTTTGGTGAACCCCTCTCCCTATATGCCTTTATTGGAGTCATCATGCTCCTAGGAATTGTCTTAAAAAATGGAATCATGCTTGTTGACTTCGCCAACGAAGGGATCCATGAAGGGAAAGAGCTTCACGCTGCCATTTACGAAGCATGCGTTGCCCGTTTCCGCCCGATCCTTATGACAACTTTTTCCGCAATGATGGGAGCTGTTCCCATTGCTCTTGGTATTGGTGGATCGACCGCACAATCACGCCGCCCCCTTGGCCTAGTCATTGTTGGAGGACTCATCATTTCGCAAATTCTCACCCTCTACTTCACCCCCATCGTCTTCACCTATCTAGAAACAATGCGACAACGCTACCACCGCAAAAAAGACAAAACCAGCGAAGAACTAGGCAGCTAAAAACCTCTATTGATCTCGGCATTAGGTGAGTGATTTGATAGATAAATCCAAATCAGACATAATGCATATATATACATATAAACATGCATAACGTCTGGAATTAATATGCAAGCCTCTAATAACAAAAGATTTAAAAAGTATATCGACCTTATCTGCTCAAGAGGTGGTCGCATTAGAATGAGTGATGCTCTTAGGCTCGGGATAAATCGATATACTCTTTATGCAATGCGAAAGGATGTCTCTGCATCAACCCGAATCAAATTACTTACATATATCAAAAATACCTAATCGACCCTAGGAGTTCGGGATAGGCTCATTAATTGGACTCAGAAAGTTTTTCTCTAAGAACATATGGATCTAAATCTACTTCATTATCGCCAAAGCCCCAAGTTAGCGTACTTGTTTCGGGATTGATCCGCACCCGATCAAATTGCTCTTTATTCGGCCATGCGTCTTTAAAAACTCCCTGACCTACTAAATAGTTTAGATCTATTTCACCACTTAAAGTGACACGCGGGAATTCTCATCCCGTTTAGGGGGTTGAGATGAAAGCGTGCTATTTACCCTGGCATTCTGTGATATACCGAATAACCGTTTCCGAGGATACTGTACCAGCTGTCCCGACATAGTATGCAGAAG
>JANQJL010000055.1 GCA_028281675.1 Simkaniaceae bacterium | reverse complement strand
TAATTGGACAGAAGATTTTCATTGAAAATGAAGCGCGGAGAACGAAGCTGGCTTCGTGCAAGCCAGGGAGATCGAGCGCAAAATTGTCGGTGAAAAGATCTGGATGAATTTTCACTATTTTATATTACTTCAGCTATATATTGTGCTTAAACATTGCATAAATTTTTTAAGGGTAGATTTATCATAGAGATTCTGTGGTGAAAAATTCGAAAAAACCAACAGCGAGGAATTACTGCCTAGAGGTCCTTAAGGGTGGATTTTTTTGTACACTTTGAGTAAATTTGAAAGAAACTATTGAGGCGTAGCTTATGGCAAAGACATACTTTTATTTTTCGGCTATGAATGCAGGGAAGAGTACCACTCTTCTCCAGTCTAGCCATAACTACAAAGAACGGGGAATGGAAACCCTCCTTTTTGCACCAGCTTTTGACGACCGTTTTGGTGATCCAGCTATTTACTCTCGAATTGGGCTAAAGCAAGAGGCAATTTTATTTGATAAAAACTTTAATCTTTTCAATTTTGTCGAAAGTAAAAAGGAAAATATCGATAATCTCCGCTGTATCTTGATCGATGAAGCACACTTTTTAACGAAGGCGCAAGTTGCTCAAATCATTATCATCACGAAAAAGTTAGGAATTGCTGTCCTTTGCTATGGCCTCCGCTCAGACTTTATTGGGGAACCCTTTGAAGGAAGCAAGTATCTACTTGCTTGGGCAGAAGAAATTACTGAGATCAAAACAATCTGTCATTGTGGAAGTAAAGCCACAATGAATGTGAGAATCGACAGCGCTGGAAATCCAGTTAAATCAGGGTCGAAAGTTCAGATTGGGGGAAATGAGAGTTATTACTCGGTTTGTATGAAACATTTTATAGAAGAGGTTGGCTCTATTCAGGAGTATGCCTTAGAACCAATAGGAGCTCACTGATGTCTACCCTTAATCAAAATATGAGTGAAAAAGTAGGACTAAAAGCTCTCCTCCTACCATGGATTATTTGTTTTTCCGCCTCTCTTTTCTTTGCCTATGAACTTTTACAACTTCATGTGATGAATGCCCTCTCCCCAATGCTTATGAAAGACTTATCTCTCAACGCCACCGAGTTTGCAACCCTTTGCTCCACCTATCTTTGGGCTGATGTTATGTTTCTCCTTCCTGCAGGGATACTTCTCGATCGATTTTCTGTGCGACGTGTTATTTTAGTGGCTCTTCTCTTTTGTCTTTTTGGTACAGCAGGACTTTCTCAAGCAAATTCCTTAGCGTTTGCCTCGCTCTGCCATTTTTTTTCCGGGATAGGAAATGCTTTTTGTTTCCTCAGCTGTATTATGCTTATTTCTCGCTGGTTTCCAAAGGAGCGGCAAGCCTTTCTTATCGGTTTAATGGTTACGATTGGAATGCTTGGCGGCGTTGTTGCCCAACGCCCCTTTTCCATACTTGCTGAGCACTTTAGTTGGCGACAAGCTCTTATGATCGATGCAATGATTGGAGTTGCCCTTTTTGCCCTTATTTTTGCTTTTGTCAAAGATGCCCCCTCGCAAATCAAAAAAGTAAAAGAAGACTCCATCTCTTTTTTCCAAGGGCTGAAAAAATCTGTTTTAAACATTCATAATATTTGCTGCGGCCTCTACACTTGTTTCATGAATCTCCCGCTCATGATTATCAGCGCCGTTTGGGGAAGTCTTTTCCTAACACAGGTCCACGGGATAGAATTGAGCACCGCCTCCTCTATTGCGAGTATGATTTGCATCGGAACAATTGTCGGATCTCCTCTGTTTGGCTGGGCATCTGACAAACTAAGGCAGCGGCTCCCACTCATGATTTTTGGAGGGATCTCTTCCATCGCAACTTTTGGAGTGATTATGTATCTCCCAAATCCTGACGCGCAAACATTTGCCGTCCTTTTCTTTGCCCTTGGATTTTTAACAAGCGCCCAAACACTCAGCTATCCTGCAATCACCGAAAATAATCCAAAAGAACTCACTGGAACATCCATGGGAGTTGCTGCTGTCCTTATTATGGGGCTGCCAGCCCTTATCCAACCTCTCTCAGGAAAACTCCTAGATTGGAGCTGGAATGGAACAATGGTTGATGGGGTTCGTATCTATTCAGCCTCAGATTTTCATTTGGCCTTTCTACTCTTCCCAATTGGATTTGCCATTTCTTTGCTGTCACTCTTTAAGATAAAAGATCGCCCTAAGAAAGTAGGTAAGCTTCTCCACTCAAAATCAACTTCGCTTTAACACCAGAGACTTAAGGGTCCGTCAAGAAATAAATGCTACAATTTGACTCAAGCGAGACGCAGCAAAATTGAGCTGAATGAGGAGCACCATTCCCAATAGGGAAGGGCGACAAAGAAGCTTAATTTGGCAAAGTCGCAGCCAGTCAAATTGTAGCATTTATTTCTTGACGGACCCTAAGGTAAGGTTTTACCCTTGAGTGATTTTACAGAGTAAACATTTATATCCCCCGTAAACCCTTTTAGCTCAACCGGCTGAAGTTTTTCGCATTCGATGTTATTTTGAACCCCTTCTTCAGAAAGGGTGGCTTCACTGATCAGCACTTGCATCCCTTTTGCTTCAGAACAAATGCGAGCAGCTAAGTTTACATTAGCACCAAGCACTGTATAATTTAGACGATTTTCTGCACCCATATTCCCCACAACAACATTTCCAGTATGGATTCCAATACCCATTTCGATTTCTGGAAGACCTTGTTTTTTCCTTTCAACATTCCAAGCTTTCAATTCTTCAACGGTTTCTAAAGCACTTTTGATAGCTGAAAGGGGGCTATCTTCTTTTTTAATTGGAGCTCCAAAAAGGGCCATCACCTCATCTCCAACATATTTATCGATGACCCCTTCATATTTATCAATTTTTTCCGAAACTTTGGTCATACAACCATTGACAAGTTGAATCACCTCTTTTGGATCCATCTTCTCCGTTATATTCGAGAAATCTCGAATATCGGCAAATAAAACAGTCACTTTCGTTTCTTCTCCACCGAGTTGGATATTCCCTTTAAGTGCTTCTTCTGCAATTTCTTCAGAGACCACTTTATTCAAGACTCCTCTCATCCGTTCTTTCTCTCGAAGCCCTTTAACCATCTCAAAAAACGAATGATAAAGAGTATAGATTTCATCTCTTTTTACCTTTTTTGGTTTATCAGGGATTTCAATATCATCAAGCTTTCCTTCAGCAACAGTTTTTGTAACACCAGCTAAATAGGTAATTGGTTTAGTGATCCGTTTTGCAATTCCATTTAAAAAAAGGAGGACAAAGAGGAGCCCCCCAATTGCTGCAAAACGCATTTGAAAAGAGAGCTCTTTAATAACTTCTCTTGATCCCTCGTTTACTGAGTTAATAAAGGCAAATTCTTTTTCTTTAGGATTAAAGATAAAGAAATGGAGATCAACTCTTTCGTAAGGAACAATATGAAGGAAAAAGTATTCTTTCCCATCAACAGTAATAAGTCCTGAAGGTTTCGAAAGAAGGTCTTCAGGAGAAATTTTATTCCATGCAGGATTTTGCATATCTTCCCCTTCTGGGGTACTTATCTGAATAACTTTATTACCAGTGATAAAAAGAGAGATTTGATGTGTCGAACGGGCAAGAGATGCTAAAACAGGCCATCCATGGGTTCCCACTGTCAAATACCCTTTTCGCCCTTCCGATTCCAATCTTAGTGTATTCCCTAGAAAAATGTGATTCGCTCCATAAGGAGAAATCACATCTAAGTGTGTTGTTAAGAAGTCTGTAGGAAGCTTATTCATCTTATCAACTGCTTCTTTAACTAAATATTGTGGTTCATTAAAAAAGACATCTTTGCTGTATAAGGCTTTTCCACACTTCTTTTTTAGATCAACAATCCCCATTCCTAAGGGAGCCTTATCTGAAATAGGGTTTCTTCCAAAAAGGTCTGAGTGAATCAGGGTGGACAATCCCCAAATAAGCCCAACCTTATTATAATGCTCTATGAACTCCTTTACATAATATCTGACATTCTCTTGATAATAGGTGTCTTCTGTCCCTTTCCCAGAAACGATAGAATCTTCAAAGAACGAATAACAAGGTTTATATACCGATGTTTCCTTGGAGAGCGTTTTTAAGCTTTCTTCTATCATTTGATCCCAACGCTCTTTTGTTGGAATAAGAGTAGGGTCATTTTTTAAAAGCTTTTGTGCAGTTAAAATTTGGCTTACAAACTCTTTTAAAAAAAACTTCTCCTCTGCAACCTCTAACCACTTCAAGAAAGGTTCTAAGAGATTGACCGATAAACTAAGTGTTTCACCTAAATTAATATTTTCTTGAAAATTTAAAATAGCGTCTGGGGTAAAGAAGACATAATAATCTTCATCCGATTCTTTTTCTCCTTTGTTCCCTCCATGAAGGGTGCTGATTTCGAGGTTAATGCCTATAAGGGGATCTCTCCATTTTTTTAGATCGCCTTTTTCGTGAATTGCGATGAGGTGGAAAAAGTCATGAATAGGAAAATGAAGTGTATCTTCGAGAGGATTCCTATCAACAATAATCTCAGACATTAACACATCTTCATTGGTATTTTGAATGAAATCAATCCATCTATTTGTGATCATAAGTGAAGCTGAATCAAGCCAACTATAGTTTTTAAGCGTTTCAAGTGATGGCTCAAATCCACTCCGGACGAGTTGGTATTTTGAAACTCCTTGTAAAACAGAATCAACTTCCGCTTGGATCTTATACAGCATATCAGCAAGATAAGCTTGCATCCCTTCTATTTTTTCTTGATTGAGCTCATCGAGTTTTTTCATCAGCTCTTGATAGGTCTTTTCTAGGTTCCTCTTCGTGAGATGAGTTTCCATGTAAAAAGAAGCAGCAAAAGCAACAGAAAATACAAGAGCAACCCAAAGAAATAGTCGGTAACGTAAACTCATGGCTTTGCTTTTTTTAAAAGATTTCGATATCCCGTTTTGGTAATAACAACCATATCCTCATACCTAACCCCCCCAACCCCGGGAAGGTAAAGGCCTGGTTCAATCGTAATGACCATCCCTACTTCAAGCCGCACATTCCGTATTTCGGAGCTAATGCGGGGATATTCATGTACATCCAGTCCTATACCATGTCCAAGAGCATGAACAAAGTGCTTTTCTTCTTTTCCCATCGCTTTTCGTGCCACTTTGTCAAGGGTTGACACCTTTGCTCCCTCTTTACACTCTTGCAGCGCTGCAGAATGTGCCCGCTTTACAATTTGATAGATCTCTTCAATTCTCTTGGAAACTTTACCAAAAAACACCATACGGGTCATATCACTCGCATAACCATTCAAAATGACACCAATATCTATAAGAACAACATCTCCCTTCTTAAGCTTCTGGGATCCACTATGATAGTGTGGAAAGGCACTATTTGCTCCAAAAGCAACGATAGGTTCAAAGGAGAGGGCTTCCGCCCCTTGCTTTTTCACATAAAACTCAAAATCCCGAGCAATTTCTATTTCAGAAACCCCAACCTTGAGACGTTTTCGTATATGGAGAAATCCTTTCCATAAAAGATCAGCACTTTTCTTCAAGGCTGCGAGTTCATGAGCGTCCTTTATTCCCCTCACTTTGAGGGTTGGAAAGTCAAACCCTTTAAGCTTCTTGTGATGTTTTGCAAAAATTGATTTAAACGCGCGATGCGCTGCAATAGAAAGCCCTGTGTCAAAACCAAAAAGTTTTACACTTTTCCATGATTTTAAAAGGCTTTCCAATTCTTCTTTATCCAATTTTTTAACGGGATAAGGAGAACCTTTTTTTGCAATTTCATGGTATCTTCCATCTACAAAAAGTGCTACGCTTCTTTGGCTAATAAGGAGCCTTCCACGAGAAAGCTTTAATCCTGTAAAATAGCTAATGTCTGTGGGGTTTTCGATAATAAACCCATCAATTCCCATGGGGGAGAATTCTTGCCGAAACTTAAGGAGTCTTTTTCTGAAATAACTTTTTGATTGCGTCATGATTTAAAGCCGTAATCGTTGCCTTTCCTTTTGGGCAATGGTAGGGAGAAGTCGTTTTAAGGAGCCCTTTAACGGTCTGTTTTGCCTCCAAAAGGGTCCATCCCTTTTTTTGTGATCTTGCAGAATATGAGGCAGAAAGTGCAAGTTTTTTCTCCCTCTCTTTCTGAGCCAAATTTTGATCAAAAATTTCAACTAAGCTTTCAAGAACCCTTTTAATTCTTCCCTCTTCAATATCGGGGCTAAGGGCATCTACGATAAAACATCTCTTTCCAAAGGGGCGAAGATCAATTCCCATCTTCTTGATCTCTTCGATATGAAGAGTCAGCTCTTCTTTTTCATGAGGAGAAAATTCTAAGGTGATCGGAAATAAAAGGTTTTGGAAAGGGAGAGGTTTTTTTTCTAAAAAACGTTCATAGAGTATCCGCGCTGTTGCCCCTTCTAAATCAACCAATAAAATTCCATCTTCCTCTTGAAGATCGATTAAAGGCGTTGGATGCAAGATTAAAAAGGAATCAAAGAGACCAATAATCGGGAGCTGCTCTTTTGGGGAATCAAAATCAAAGACTGGAGAGGGCCTATCGAAAGTTTCTTGAAGTTTAAGGGGCGTATCAAAATTCCACTCCATTTTAGGAGTTTCTATAGCTCCTTCTTTTCCCTTGAAAGCAGTCAGAACTGCTCGCCGCATTCCCTCATGAATAATCTTTTCCTCGCGTAGACGCACTTCCCTTTTTTGTGGATGGACATTTACATCAATCCACTCCGGAGGGAGTCTGAGGTTTAACACAAATGTTGGATGAAGATTCGATTGCAACCGCGTCCCAAATCCTTCATAAACTGCAGAGGAAATTTGGGGAGAAATGACCCCTCTTCCATTGATAAAAAGATACTGTCCTCCCCGGTTTGTTCGAGCGCTGGCGGGAGATCCAATAAAACCTTTAAAGGTGCATTGATTTTCCAGAAAGTCAACCTCAGAAGCTCCATCTAAAAAAAAGGCTCCCAAAACATCGATGCACCTTTTTTTCAAATCTTGGGGAAGAACATTCATCATCTCTTTTCCATCGGCAAAATAGCGAAAGGTAACCTCAGGATTTGCTAAAGCAAATTTTGTTAAAAGTTTAGTCATTGCATTTTGAGAAGCCGTCGAAGACTTTTGAAATTTTAATCGAGCAGGAACATTATAAAAAAGGGAACGAACCTCTATTGTCGTTCCAACGCTTCGAGCGGCTATCTGAAAGGGAGAAAGAGAGCCTCCATCACAAGATAACTCATGACCATAAGATTCTCCTTTTGTAGCAGTGGTTATTTTTATTTTCGAAACAGCTCCGATAGAAGCTAGTGCTTCTCCACGAAAACCCATCGTAAGAACTTGGATCAAATCTTCTGATGTCCGAATTTTTGATGTTGCATGCCTTTCTATACTCAAAAGGAGATCACTTAAGCTCATCCCAACCCCATCATCACTCACACGAATGAGGGAAAATCCTCCTCTTTCAATTTCAATCGTGATCACTTTTGCCTTTGCATCAAGGGCATTCTCAATAAGCTCTTTTACGGCAGACGAAGGATTTTCAATCACTTCACCAGCAGCAATCTTATTGATCGTTTGATCAGAAAGTAAATGAATCGACATCAATTCTCCTTGAGTACTACTTATCGGATCCCTATTATAAGTATCAAAACCGCTAGGAGCAAGAATGAAGTTTCCAGAAGTATGGGATTTGGATCGGATTTACTCAGGAGGAAGTCGGTCCTCTACATTTCGGAAATGTTTTCAAGAAGTGGAAGATAAACTCGAAACATTTAAAACTCTCCTTAAAGAAAAAAACCTCATCGAAGTTATTTCAGTTTCTCAAGAGATCAGCCTTTCTTTAAGAGAGATGGGATCTTTTGTTGAATGCCTAAGTGCCCAAAAAACTAATGATACAGGAGCCTCTGTTCTAACCGGAAAGATGCGAATATTAACCACAATTTTTTCTAATCTTGAATTAGAAATGGATGAAGCTTTAGGAACTCTTTCTGACAAAGAATTTTCAAAAATCCTCCAAGCCCATCCTGAGATTACCTTTAGCTTAGAAGAGAAACGGAAAATCGCAAAAGATAAGCTCCCCTTTGAAAAAGAAGCATTTATTAATGATTTAGCAGTTGATGGTTATCATGGTTGGTCGGAACTTTGGGATGCGCGACTTGGTGAGATGACCTTCCCCTTCCAAAATGAGCTCCTTTTTTTTGGCCAGATAGAAAATAAGCTTTCAAGTCCTGATCGCATCATTAGAAAAGAAGCCTTTGAATCCATTCAGAGCGAGTTTAAAAGTTCAGAAACTGTTTTTGCCCAAATATTGAATCATTTAGGAGGGTTTCGCTTAGAGGTCTATAAAAAACGGGGATGGGGTGTTCTTAAAGAGGCCCTCGATGATAATCGGATGGAAAAGTCGACTCTCGATGCGATGTGGAATGCAATCGAAAAAAATCGAGAACCTCTTAAAAGATATCTCGAATGTAAACCTGCTTTACTCGGATTAGAAAAGATGAGCTGGTATGATTTAGAAGCTCCGATAACCTCTTCCTCAAAAGAATTTACTTATGATGAAGCATCTAGAATTATCCTTAAGCAGTTTGGATCATTTAGTCCAAAAATGGCCTCTTTTGCCAAGCGTGCGTTAGAAGGTCATTGGATTGATGCAGAAGATAGGCAAGAAAAAAGGCCGGGAGGCTTTTGTACAGCCCTACCTTTGGCGAAAGAAAGTCGGATTTTCATGACCTTCTCCAAAACGGTGACGAACCTCTTTACCCTTGCTCATGAATTGGGTCACGCCTTTCACAATGAGGTCATCTTCCCCCTTGCTGAAATGGCGCAACATCCTAAAATGGGAGTGGCGGAAACAGCCTCTACCATGGCAGAAATGATTGTTACACAAGCTGCAATCAAAGAAGAAACCGATCCTAAAGAGCGTTTATTCCTCCTCGATGATCACCTTTCCCGCGCAGCTACTTATCTAATGAATATTCATGCCCGTTTTCTCTTTGAAATCCACTTCTATGAAAAGAGAAAAGAGGGCTTTGTCTCCCAAGAAAAGCTCTCTGAAATGATGGAAATGGCCCAAAAAACGGCCTACGGAAATTCTCTTGAGACTTATCATCCTCTCTTTTGGGCTGCAAAGATGCATTTTTTTTTCACCGATGTCCCTTTCTACAACTTCCCCTACACCTTCGGTTATCTTTTTAGCTTAGGGATCTACATGTTTGCAAAGACTAGAGGTAACTTTGAATCTTCTTATATTTCTTTATTAGAAGATACTGGAAGGATGACCGTTGAAGAGCTTGCAAAAAAACACCTTCAAACCGATTTATCCAAAAAGAACTTTTGGGAACAAGGTCTCAATGTCATCAATAAAGATATCGATGAATTTATAAAACTTTCTAAAGAGGTCTCCCTATGAAATGACTTATACCTCAGAGTGCTACAACAGTAGATGATAAGACGATTTGTCCCTATGTTTGTGACCCTTTTCTTCCCTTTGCCCTCCTCCATATGAGACTCCGCCTTGGCAAGAATCGGGTATTAAACTATACAGAGTGGTAAGCGGGTGTTAACCCCGGAGGGGCGCCATGGAAAATAAACCTCATCAACCTTCAAGAAATCTTAACTTGGAAAAAAAGTCGTCCAAGAGCTATACCGATAGGGATAAACAGCCCCTAAAAAGAAAGTTTATGCGATTTTTAACAACTCTCACCATACTCGGCGGACTTGGATACGGCATTTATTGGCTTAATAACACCCAGCCCGAGCTTAAGCATCAAGCAATTGAAATGATCAATACCGGAACTTTTCATACCCTAGAGGCTCGCTTTACAGCTGGCCAGATTATGGAAAAGGAACGGATGACTCTCCTTAAAGACAATGAACACCGCTACAGCGAACCCAACCTCCGCTTTCATCCTTATCTCCTTATGGAAGTGAAATATACGACTTTAAATCAACAAACTGAAGAGGGGATCATCCTTTGGGACCTCATCGATGGAGAGATGGTTCTCGACACCAAATCATGGAGTAAAACCCATGGGTTTGCCGACTGTATTAATGCTGGGGCCGATAAATATGAGTACAAAATTCTAGCGACCATTGCTAGAAATGGGGGGAAAGCCGATCGACAATCACTGATGAATTCCCTTAATATCGAAACCCATCTTTTCGAAACCTGGATCGATCGGGCTCGCAAGAAAAAGTTAATTGTCCAGCATGGCAATGATTACCGGATCCATCTCCAAAATCCTGTGGTCAATGTCCGCCCTTCAACAACAATCGGTGACCCCCTTGTCACCAAAAGTTGTAAACATAGCGAAAGGATCAGTCGAAGATATTCCCCTTCCCAGATCAAAAAAGCAGCAGAAGCGGCTTTCGGGACTGATTTTGCAATCCGAAGCGCCCAAGATGTTTTCCTCCCTATTTATAGCGTCACTGTTCAAAATCCTGATGGCTCCCTTCACACCACCCATTGGAATGCCCTCAATGGAAAACGGATCAATCACTCTAACCTTATTGAGTAATAATCTCTAAACCGCTAAGATCTTTCCAAACCAGGGGTAAAACCCCTGGTTTGGAAAGGTGGCTGAGTGGCCGAAGGCGCATCCCTGCTAAGGATGAGTATTCGTAAGGGTACCGAGGGTTCGAATCCCTCCCTTTCCGCACTTTTAGGGTCTCCAAATGGAGACCCTTTTCTTCCTTTAATATTGCTCACATGCTACATTAATAACCTTTACAACAAAAACTTTACTTGGGGACACAATGTCAGGAATTATTTAGGTGATTCCGAACAATAGAAGGAAGGGCAAAGAAGGCTTCAAGAGCATCCTTTGCAGCAGTAAGGGCCTCTCTCTCCCATCCTAGATGCTCCTCGCAAGTCCCAGTAGGAATCTTCTCGCATTTCTTATCATATTTTTCTTTAAGTGTATAAATGGATAAGGGAGGTTTTTCATAGAAAACCTGATAGATAAACTCAGCCTTTGTAATGTCATTATCATAACTTCCCTTCCTCAGCTTTTGCTGAAGCGCTTGAAATTTGGAAGTATGGATCACTAGGTTTTTTAAATTAAAACGATCACGATCCGTTAACGCAATGCCAGGGAAATACTGAGGGCGTGCAAAACTACCAATGATATGGTTAAAGATACGTGGGGGACCCTGGTAGATTTCATTAGAAGCATTCATGACTCCACTTTGCCCCTCACGATATCCTTCAAAGTAATTTCCTGTCATTAAAGTTCCAAAGGAAGAAAAAAGGAAGTAAGCAAGTTGCTGGAAGGGATAGACAAAAAAGTATTCATGAGAGATTTCCCAAAAATCTTTTTGGGTAAGTTCCTGTCTTACCGATAAGAAAATAAGGTGTGCAACACCAATAATGATATCAGCCAGTATTGTAAAGGGAACGCTAAAATGACGGATAGCATAAACCGAATAACGTTGATCATCTTTAATGGGAAATTGACGATCGAGCAACTGAAACGTTGAAGGATAAGCTTTTGTCATGAAAAAGATGATAGATCCTTCGCAATAAAATGAAAAGACCCCTTTTGAACTAGACAGTGTTTGGAAATTGCTTTCGAAACTGAAAAGAGAGATTTTTTCCTAGAAGGCATGTTTGGAGACCGAAGCAAACTTGTAAAGTTTGTGAAGGTCGAAAACTGCCTAATTGCAAAATTCCTGGTGGTCGCTTTTTGGCTTTTTTTACCGATTTGGCCAAAGCTCCTAAAAAGACGACTAGCTGGGAATTTTGCAATTAGCTCTTTTGTTTTTTTTCTCCTCTTAATACACTAATGGAATGTCAGAGAAAATAAAAACCAAGGTTAAAGTTGCTCCCAATTCGAAAGAATCAGAGATGATGGTTCTGGGGTGTATGTTAACCAAAGTCAATAGCCTCAATGTCGCAGCAGATGCTTTGCAATCCTTAGATTTTTACTATACAGAGCATCAAATTGTCTTTGACATCTTAAAAGGCCTTTTCAAAAGTGATAAGCCTGCAGACATTCATTTAGTTGCAGAAGAGCTCAAACGGGTTGAAAAGCTCGACCATATTGGTGGAGTTGGATACTTAACAACCCTTGCACAATATGCAGGAACCTCTGCTTATATCGAAGAGTATGTTGAGCTCATAAAAGACAAATCCGTTTTGCGACAGATGATTTATGCAGCACAAGAAATCGAAAAAGGGGCTCTAGGAGAACCAGGTGATGTTCATGGCGCGCTCGATGATGCACAAGCAACATTCTTTGCCATTTCACAGGCGACAAACTCTAAGGCAGGAAAACACATCAAAGATATCCTCTCAGGTGTTATCGCTGAATCGGGGCTTCCCTATTTAAAGGAGCTCGAGGAAAGACAAGAAACCTATCTAGAAAAAGGGGCAGATGCCCTTAGCTTTACAGGAATCCCCACCGGCTTTACAGATCTTGATAAGACGATCAATGGCCTTGCTCCTTCTAATTTAATCATTTTGGCTGGACGTCCAGGAATGGGTAAAACAGCTTTTGCCCTCAATGTGGCAGAAAATATTGCCTTTAAACATCAAATGCCTGTTGGGATTTTCTCCCTTGAAATGAGCTCCGAACAACTTCTCCATCGAATGATTTGCTCTCAATCCGAAGTAGAATCGAGTAAGATTCAAACGGGTTCATTAAACGGGAGCGAATTCCAGCGAGTTGTTGGAACGGTGAATACAATGCAGAAGGCGCCAATGATTATCGATGATCAGCCAGGGCTTAAAATCACCGATCTTCGCGCCCGTGCGCGGAGGATGAAAGAAGCTCACGATATTCAATTTCTTGTGGTTGACTACTTACAACTCCTTTCTGGATCGGGGAGTTTTTTTGGAAGTGATAATCGGCAAGGTGAAATCTCAGAAATTTCAAGGATGCTTAAAAACTTAGCCCGGGAATTGAATATCCCAATTCTTTGTGGCTCCCAACTTTCTAGAAAGGTTGAGGAAAGGACGGGGCACCGCCCAATGATGTCTGATCTGCGCGAATCAGGAGCAATTGAGCAAGATGCCGATGTTGTCATGTTTCTCCTTCGCCGTGAATATTACGATCCTTATGATAAACCAGGTCTTGCAGAAGTTATCGTTGGGAAGAATCGTCATGGCAAGGTTGGGAATATTGAAGTTGCCTATCGGAAAGAGTTTGCTCAGTTTGCCAATTATATTCCGGCTACCGACGGAGCAATCGAAGATAACTCTGAAGCCTTCGAAGCTTTTTCCCCTAACGGTTAAAGATAAGCCCCGATAATGGCAATAACGATTCCAACAGCTAAACCAATGAGCGAAATTATTAGTGCTCTATAAACCTGTGGCTCTGTTGCTGTTCGTTCGATATGATGCATTTTCATCTCCTCCCCTTTTCGAATTGTCATCATTCCATGTTTAAGCCCTTTGGCAACGAGCCATTGATTGATGGGGTAGGCAATAAATCCGCCGACAATCGTAGCAAGTGACATCATCCCCCAAAAATGGAGGCTTCCTGGGTTGCGCGATAAAGGATCATGAGAACCCCAAATTACCATCACGGGAATCATCCCTGCCATGATCATATTCATCGAAAGCCATTCTGGATAAAAACTATTTTTTAATGCTTTGATATAGGTTCCCCCCATCATTTTTTTCATGAAAAGGGCTTGGAAAATTAAAAGCCCTGAAACAAATCCAGCAATATATTCTAAGAAAATTTCGAACCCACGAGGAATTTCAAAAAAAGAGAGGAAGATAGCCATAATGATAATTCCCGTCGCATCTCCAGCAAGGCAATGGACTTCTGACCCTGTAGCTTGCTTCCAGAGGACATCAGTAAATTTTTCATGCGTTCCAGGGATCGGCTCGCGGCAGGTCATAAAATAGAAGAAAAGGCCAACAGGGCCGGTATAGAGAACGACGAGTGCCCAGCCTACCTTCATCACTCCAGCTTCAGGAGTATTTTTAATTAAGTCATAAACTATAAAAATAAATGACAATACAGTTAATACTGCCCACAAAATTAAAGCGCCACCTAGCATAACCAATCCTTAAAATAAACTTTTAAGTTTTTAATAACAGCTAGCTCTTTACTTTTTCTAGGAAAAAATCTATACTTCTATTTACCTATTAAAATTAGAGTTAAAAATGTCATCCGTTAAGAAAAAGCGTCGTCTTAAGATCTCGAAGCACAAGCGTAAAAAACGCCGTCGCCGGGATCGTCACAAGAAAAACAAGTAATGTGGACTTATCCCGATCAGTTTGATCTGATTATCATTGGAGCCGGCCATGCTGGATGTGAAGCTGCGCATTCTGCTGCCCAAATGGGTGCCCATACCCTTCTCCTCACCATGAATCTCGATACCATCGCTAAAATGAGTTGTAACCCCGCCATAGGAGGAACAGCTAAAGGACACATCGTCCGCGAAATCGATGCCCTTGGCGGGATTATGGGAAAGATTGCCGACCGGACGGGAATCCATTTTAGAATGCTCAACGCTTCAAAAGGACCAGCTGTTTGGTCACCCCGTTCCCAATCTGACAAGCTTGCTTATCAAACTGAGATGAAACATACCCTTGAAAACATCCCTAATTTAGAAATTAAACAAGGGACAATCACCTCACTTGAAGTAGAAGATGGAAAAATTACAGGGGTAAAAACTCAAGAAGGAATCCATTATCAGGGAAAGGCTGTCATCCTTTGTGCAGGAACTTTTATGCGGGGACTTCTCCATATTGGAGAGTCTAATTATGCGGGAGGAAGGGCAGGAGATAAGCCTTCCGTAGGCCTCTCTAAATGTTTAGAAGAGCTTGGCTTCGTCCTTAAGCGCCTTAAAACAGGAACTCCTTGCAGGGTCAACAAAAGGTCAATCGACTTTTCAAAAACAGAAGAGCAACCTCCTGAAAAAGGAATCTCTTTTTCATTTGAGTCCCAAAAGAAAAAGCTCCCTCAGATCTCTTGCTTTATCACTTATACAAATGATGCCACTAAGAAGGTGATTCAAGATAACATCCACCGTTCCCCCCTTTTTTCAGGGAAAGTTCAGGGCGTTGGTCCTCGGTACTGCCCCTCAATCGAAGATAAGATTGTCCGCTTTACAGATAAAGAAAGGCATCAACTCTTCTTAGAACCAGAAGGCCTTTCAACGAATGAGCTCTATGTCAACGGAATTTCCTCTTCGCTCCCTTTCGACATTCAATTTGCCATGATGCGAACGATTCCGGGTCTTGAAAATGTAGAGATTATGCGCCCCGCTTACGCTATTGAGTATGATTATGCAATCAGTGGGCAGCTCAAAAGTACTCTCGAAACAAAACAAGTTAAAGGGCTTTATTTTGCTGGACAAGTGAATGGAACGACAGGTTACGAAGAGGCTGCTGCGCAGGGGATGATGGCCGCGATTAATGCTGTTTTACTAATCCGCGACAAACCACCTTTTATCTTAAAACGTTCCGAAGGTTATATCGGGGTGATGATTGACGATCTCGTCACAGAAAAACTTGAGGAACCCTACCGAATGTTCACCTCGCGAGCAGAATATCGTCTCCTTTTAAGACAAGATAATGCTGATCTCCGCCTTCGAGATTACGGCTACGCGCTTGGACTCATCGATGAAAAGACCTATGCGAGGTTTCAAAAGAAAAAAGCCACGATCCAATCGGAAAAGGTCCGTTTACAAAAAAACCACCTCGCATATGAAGGGAAATCAACGACCCTGTCTAAACTTCTTTGCCGTCCCGACTTTTCCTATTCTAAATTGCTCGAAATTTTTCCTGAAAAAATTCAAGATTTCGGAATGGAAATCAATAATGCAATTGAAATCGATTTAAAATTTGCTGGATATATCAATCGAGAAAAAAAAGAAGCTGCGAAACTTGAAGCGATCGATACACATTTAATTCCAAGAGATTTTAACTATGAAACAGTGATCGGTCTTCGGAATGAAGCGAGAGAAAAATTAATTCACCACCGTCCTGATAACCTCGGGCAAGCAGCTCGGATTTCGGGAGTTTCTCCAGCTGATATTTCGATTCTACTCGTGTCACTAAAAAGATAATTCTATATATTAAAAAAGATGAATCTAAAACCCGTAAAGCTCCCTACCCTCCTTCTTGTTACTGCCTCTCCTCTCGTGCGCGCTTTTTTTGAGAAGATGATCGATAAGCTAGAAGATTATGCTCTTATCATTACTTCTTCGAAACTTGAAACTTTTGAATATTTAGAGAAAACCTATATCAGTTTTATCGTTGTTGATGAAAAAACTCCGAACCTTGACCTGACCTCCTTTTGCACAGAGATCCGAAAGTTTAGGGGACATGATCATACCCCCATATTGATCATTACCAGTCATCTTAAAAAGTCCTTCACAAGAAGCCTGATCAAAGCTGGAGCAACCGACTTCCTTCGTGAACCGCTTGACAAAGATGAATTTATGCTCCGGATGGAAATGGCCGGCGATGTGATGCAAACCCAAGCCAAGGTCTCTATTCTAACAACTCGACTATCCTTAGAAAAAACGACTCCACCCTCGCTAGAAAAACGGTCTTTTCTCGATGATCGAGCAACCCGTTTAATTCATGATGCATTAAGTGAAAAAACAGCTTTAGCCCTCATACTTTTGAAAATTGATCAGTATGATCAAATCTTAAAAGCGAGAGGAGAGAATGTGGCCCATGCCCTCACCTTAGACTTTGAAGATCACCTTCAAAAGTTGATGCGAGCGCAAGATCTTTTCTATAATCAAAACCAGGGAAAATTTGCGATTTTTCTTCCTAAAACTTCCCACAAAGCCTCAGAATTTATTGCCGAAAATATCCAAGAATATCTCGATGCGGAAATATTCTCTGCAGGAAATATCCGCTTTACACTAACGGTTTCTATGGGAATTGCAACTCTAGAGCAAACCGGTGATGTTACAAAAAATGATACCATCAATTTAGAACGTCTTCTAAATGGCGCTACGACGTGTTTAAACCAAGCAAAAGAAAAGAAAAATACAATCATCTCTTATCTTAACAAAACAGGTGAACCCTCATGAAAAAAATGCTCCTATTTCTCGCAGCCACCTTTTCTCTTTTTGCCGCAGTGCCCACCATCTATATGGCCCCTCCAGCTAGCAGTGCAAGAGCCACTGCTGAAAAAGAGCCACAGAAAGAAAGTAAAGCTCCTCCTTCCACAAATCCCCTTGCTCAAATTGAATCCGGAGTAGCAGCAAAAACTGCCTCTTCAAAAGGGAGCACAGAGATGATGATCATTTCACCCGAAGGTCGAGCAAAAGATATCCAAGCTGCCATCAAGTATTTAAAACTACATGCTCCTACTTCTAAGCCAAAAATCAAGCTCACGAATGGATCAACTATTTCAGGAATTCTTTCTGTCGATATAATGCCCGGAGGAACGCTCCTTATCTTTAAGGTTGGTTCTCTAAAAGGGGTTCGGTATGAGATAGAAAAAATAGAAAATATCGATACCATAGAGACCAATGGAACATAAGCTTAACCTCCTTATCCTTCAAAACACCCCCATTTTTGAGCAACTTCAGATCGAAGAGGCTCTCCTCCGTTTAAATGAAGAAAACTGGTGCATCATTAATGACGGAGCCCCTCCCTCGATTGTGATGGGGATTTCAGGAAAAACAGAAGAGCTAGTGTGCAGTAAAAAAATGGAGAGCTCTCCCATTCCTCTCATCAAAAGATATAGTGGAGGTGGTACGGTTATTGTTGATCATAACACTCTTTTTGTCTCTTTTATCTTCCAAAAAAAGAGCCATGACTTTCGCTGCTACCCCGAACCCATTCTCCGTTGGTCGGAAACATTTTACCAAAACGCTCTTGGTATTCCTGATTTTCATTTGCGCGAAAATGACTACGTCATCGGCGATTTAAAATGTGGTGGCAATGCACAATATATCAAAAAAGATCGGTTTGTTCATCATACAACCTTTCTTTGGGACTTTGAGGCTCCTTCCATGGAATATCTCCTCCACCCTAAAAAAGCACCAGATTACAGAAAAGGTCGATCCCACTCTGATTTTCTCTGTCGGCTCAAGGAATTTTTACCATCGAAAAACCATTTTATCGACCAAATAAAAAGGGCACTTTCAAACGGCTTTGATGCTCAGGTAACCTCTCTAAACCCTCTTATTCCTCTCCTAAACCAGCCCCATAGAAAAACTACAGCGCGCTTGGGATAAAAATTGAAACCTGATAGAGTGTTGGGGAATGAAAAAGCTCGCTTTGGTTTTAGTATTGTTAGGAGCCGGTATACTTTTTCTTTTTGCAGAGAAAAAGTATGAGCATCGGCTAGCAATCTGTGCGATTTTTAAAAATGAAAGCCCCCGCCTTAAAGAATGGATTGATTACCATCATGAAGCGTTGGGGGTGAGCCATTTTTACCTCTATAATAACGATAGCGACGATGACTATCAGAAAGTATTATCTCCTTATATAGCAGAAGGGCTCGTAGAACTGATCGAATGGGAGTCAAGTGAAGAGCATGGGGTTTTTGGGTTAGATGATTTTCAATTTGTTCCCTATCAAATTGGGGCCTATCGCGACTGCTTAAAAAATCGAGCTCTTAAGAAAGCAGAGTGGGTTGCGATCATTGATATTGATGAATTCATTGTTCCAGCAGACGGAATAGAAGCCTTTTATACTCTCCTTGAAAAAGAGAAGAAAAAGAAAGTGGGGAGTCTTAGGATCTATTGGAAGGTATTTGGGACATCAAATGTTTGGTCATTAGAACCTGGCGAGCTCCTAGCTGAAAAATTGACGCGGCGAGCTCCTAACGACTTCGAATGGCACACACAGGTGAAGAGTATCCACCGCCCTGAAGCTTCAGCAAGAAAATGCCTTGTCCATGAAACCCTCAAGGTAGAAAAAAATTTCACGATAAAAACCCTTCCAGCAGAGGTGTGCCGTATCCATCATTATTGGACCGGGACTGAGAAACAATGCGAAGAAAAACGGAGCTTTGACCCCAAACATAAGAAACAATTTCTTAAAACATTAAATGCTATAGAAGATCGCTCGATTTTTCCTTATTTACGGGCCCTAAAACTGAAAAATGATTCATCAAATTGATATTATTCCCGATCAGCAATGTTGAAGATATCTTTGAGAGCCTGTTTGCTCACCTCACGACCAGTAACAGCAATAGACTCGGTTAGAGGGATTTCTTTTGGACAGACCTGGACGCAGTTTTGCGCATTTCCACACTCGCTAATCCCCCCTTCCTCCATGAGGGTATGGAGACGGATGGCCTTTTCCATAGCTCCTGCGGGGTTAAGGTTAAAAAGGCGTACTTGGGAAACTGGAGCGGGTCCAACAAATTTAGAGTGTTGGTTGACCTGAGGGCAGGCCTCGGAACAACAACCACAGGTCATACATGTCGATAGAGTATACATTGTCTCTTGTTTAGTTTGACTAATTTTAGGGCCAAAACCTCGAATAAAAGAACCATCAGCAGAAATCCAAGATTTCGTTTTTTTGAGGTCTTCAAACATTTTAGAGCGATGGACAACAAGGTCTCGAATAAGGGGAAATTTAGTAAACGGTGCAAGGGTAATCGTTTTACTTCCAGTCCTTTTTAAGATCGGTTCAATAATTGCTGTGCAGGCTTGACGGGGACGTCCATTAATAAGCATGGAACAGGAACCGCAGACCTCTTCTAAACACCCTTGCTCCCAATTAACTGGGGTAACTTTTTCCCCTTTCTTGTTAATGGGATTTGCTTGGATTTCCATTAGAGCTGAAATGACATTCATGTAAGGCTTCTGCTCTAATTCAAATGTTTCCCAGTATTGCTTGCCAGGTTCTCCTCGATAGATTTTTAGAATGAATGAATTTCCCATAATGAATTCCTAAATCGGCAATTGGATATTTTTTGGTATATTCTCAAGAGTCGGTTTAATCCGCTTTCCTTTGGTATAATCTCTTTGTATCGGTTTGAGGTAGGGTGTGTCAACAGGTTCGTAAGTAATATTGGGCTCATCACTTTTGGGATCATAAGAAGCTATGGTCGATTTCATCCAATTTTTATCATCTCTTTCTGGAAACTCTGGTTTGAAATGGGAACCACGGAATTCATCGCGAAGAAGAGCTCCCTTGGTTATAATCATCGCAAGCTCAAGCATCGAATTAAACTGATTCGCAAAGAGGTAGGTTTGATTGAGGATGCTACTCTTATCATCGAGAGAGATATTTTTATATCGGTCCCGAATCTCCTTAATCTTATTCAGTGTCGCTGCCAAGTCTTTGTTATTCCGCTTTACAGTGACATGTTGAACCATATGCCATGAAAGCTCTTCATGAAGATTATGGATATTTTCCTTTCCACCCCGATTGATAAGGTCGCGCTTAAAACCCTCTTCATTTTTGATTGCCTCTTTGAAAGGGGCCTCCTCGATTTCATCATAAGATTTAGAAAGGGTCTCAAGATAACGGGGAACCTCCATACCACAAATCAATCCTCCAAAAATGCAGGAAAGGAGAGAATTTGCACCCAATCGGTTGGCCCCATGATATTGATATTCAGCCTCGCCAGCAACAAAGCACCCTTTGAGATTAGACATTTGGCGGAACCGCTCCATCCGATCAGGAGCATCAGCTGCTGGCCAGTCCACCCAAGCACCCCCCATCGAATAATGGACAGCGGGGGCTATTCTCATCGCCACTTTGCGGGGATCTTCTCCTGTAAAGCGCTGATAAATATGGAGGACAGATTCAAGTTTATGAAGGGTTTTTTCTGGAAGGTGGGTCACATCGAGATAGACTTCATCTCGCCCATCAACACCAAGGCCCAATTCAATGACACGGAGAATTTGACGGGCACCAATATCACGTGGAACAAGATTACCAAAAGCAGGATAGAGCTCTTCTAAGAAGTACCATGGCTTCCCTGTTTTGCCACAAGGGACCATCTTTCCATCTGGGGCCTCTATCGATTTTGAAGAGTCGCCATAAACCCAAACGCGTCCTCCTTCACCACGGATCGACTCCGACATAAGACGGAGTTTATCGCTAGCAGGAATAGCTGTTGGATGGATTTGGATAAACTCTCCATTACCATAATGCATTCCTTGCATGTAAAGCCTACCATTAGCAGCTCCCGTGCAAAAAGTGGAATTGGTCGATTTTTTGAAAATGAGCCCTGGTCCTCCAGAGGCAATAATGACGGCATCAGCTTTTAAAATATCGAGCTTTAAGTTGAAAAGATCCATCATCACAATGCCACGGGCTAACCCTCTCTCATCTTGAATGAGTCTGAGGAACTCATGGTGCTCAAATTTTTCAATTTGCCCTTTCACTTCATAGCGACGAACCTGTTCATCTAAGGCATAGAGGAGCTGTTGTCCGGTTGATGCGCCACAAAAAGCGGTCCGATTATAAAGGGTTCCCCCAAAACGACGAAAATCAATATTCCCTTCGGGAGTTCGATTAAAGGTGCATCCAAAGCGATCCATCATTTCAATAATAAGAGGTCCTGACAAACACATCTCTAAAATGGGGGGCTGCTGGGCGAGAAAATCTCCCCCTTTAATTGTGTCATAAGTATGGATGATAGGAGAATCATCTTCTCCTTTAATATTCACCGCTGCATTGATCCCACCCTGTGCGCAAACCGAATGGGAACGCTTCACTTGAGTGACTGAAATAATTTTGACATAGCATCCATTTTCAGCAAGACGCATCGCTGCAGCAAGACCTGCCAAACCTCCCCCAACAACGATGACTTCTTTTCTCTTCATAGTTTTATTAGGTCCTCAAGTTCAAATAATAGGTTCCCCAAACTGATGCAAGGCCTAAAAATCCTATAATAAGCATAATCGCTGTGCACCAATTCACTGCACGCGACTGGGACCGCATCTTGAGGACAATTCCCCAGGTAATCATAAAAGTCCAAAGACCATTGTAAGCATGAAAGACTGCCGCCAATACAAAAATCGTATAGAGGATTGACTTGAAAACACTTTTAAAAGAGTCCCGAACAATCAGAAGGGTTGCTGTTCCAAAATCAGGAGCCTCTGCAATGATTTCATTTCCTGAAATGGATCTTTTTTCAAGTCCCTTTAAATAGAGCTCCTCCTCTTCTAAGCTTTGATAATGGCTCAGCAATTGATCAATATTTTTTTGATAAACGTAAGGGGGAGGACTTTCTTGGATCTTTTCAACATCGCTTGAAAGGGTTTTAAGCTCCTCGGCATGACGTGTAACTTGCTCCTTAACTTCATCAATAGCTTTTTGGGTGTAAAGTTTCACTCCTAAGCGATCACTGACCGTATAAAGCCCTGGATCCATTGTGATCCTAACAAAATAGGCTTGATCTTTTCCCGTGTCAACGATGGTTGGATACATATAAAAACGCATGTAGCCAACATGAGCAATAATTCCAATGAGCAAAATCCAGGAGGTGATCCGTTGCCAGGAATAAGCATGGTTACGCCCATATTTAGTAAGCATTGGTTTTTTTCCATCCGAGGGGAGAGCGTTCATCTTTGAAGTAAAGAGATAGCGGATCCCCCAAACCATATGATATAAAATTGGAACGCCGAGTAAAACGATTTCAATGACATGAAGATAGGGAAGATTCTTAAGAAAATTGACAGCGCGGATAAACCCTTCTCCATTTTCTCCTATTAAAAGGGCAGCTTGGGAATTGGTCAATAAATGTTCGGTCAAAAAAATGACAATCCAAAAGCCAAATAGGGAATGGATTCTTCTCCATGCAAACGGACGAGATAGCGGAATTGTATTCGTACTCATATGTCGCATTAAACCGATATTTTGAAAATATACAAAGAAAAAAATTCAGTTATTGTATACAATGTTTTCCATGATTAATCTGCTGAAGGTAGCTGAGGGCTACATCCATGGAGTAGAACCGGGTAGTTATGCAGAAAGATTTTTTGCTTTAACCCCTGTTGTTAATAATCTTTTTCTCGAAGTCAAACGACTTCAACTTGAACAAACCGACTCACAAAAGCTAAAAATAATTGCAGGAACAGTCTCCTTTTGGCTATGGGGACAAGTGATCTGGTCCCCTGTTCTAGCCAAGGTGATGGAACATCTCTCTTTTAAATGGCGTACAATGACATTTATTAGTCTTACGATTTACTATATTGCCGCAGAAAAACACATTGAATATGTTAGGCATCTATAGCTGAAGTAATTTAAAATAGTGAAAATTCATCCAGATCTTTTCACCGACAATTTTGCGCTCGATCTCCCTGGCTTGCACGAAGCCAGCTTCGTTCTCCGCGCTTCATTT
>JANQJL010000002.1 GCA_028281675.1 Simkaniaceae bacterium | reverse complement strand
TAGCGCTGGGATTTTCAAGGAGAAATCGGGTTTGGAAATCGACGCTAACCACTGGTGGTTAGTGAGATTGAAAGCCCTATTTCAACTGAAAAGATCAAGCTTAATTCACCACTTTATTTTTCCGAATTGGTATAACAGTTTCGTTATCGAGTTTGCTTTGTGCAGTGCTCAATATCGCTAAATGATTCTCTTTGGTAGGCCAAAGGGATCTTCGGCCCATACCATCGGTCTGTAAATTGGAGCTCTTCCCATAAAATATCGGTTGCATACATCCGACTCTGTTTATAAAAGGGATGGGGTTTAACGATTTCATACCCTTTTTGAAAACAGTTTCGAAGGGTAGAAATGTAGGAAGGGTGGACGCAGTAAGCATGAGCCCGTCTAGAATATTTAATTTGAAGGATGTTCTTCCAAGGGGTGCTATGAGATCTCCAATACCAACTTCCAAGAAGATAGACATCCCATTCATCTTGTGCCAAGGAAAAAAAGTTGAATGTTTCTTTTTTCATTGAGGAGGAATCTTCAAGAAAATGGCAATCATCTTCTAGAATGAGCCCCCGTTTCCACCCCATTTTCTGTACAAACTCAAGTGCCTTTATATGAGATTGAAGGCATCCACGAATCCCATTAAAGGGATCATCATAGGCAGCAATTCGGTGGATCTTTTTTTTATCGACATTAAGATGAGCAAGCACCTTAAGGAGAGTCTCCTTTCTCTTCTCTCGCCTATCCAAGTTAATATAAGCAATCCCATCAAAAGCACTTAAAGGCATCTCATCATCCTAATCAGCTCGGAATTTTTTTTCAAAGTGGGTGATATCGCTGAAAAACTCCCCTTGATGACACAAGGGATCCTTGGGGCCAAACCACCGGTCTTTCCATTGAAGCTCCTCCCATATGAAATCCACTGCATAAAGATCGCTCTGATGAAAAAAAACATGGGAGCGAATTGCTTCTACCGCACCTTGAAAACATCGACGAAGGGTATCGAGGTAATTTGGATGGACAGAGTAGGCATGAGAACGGAGAGAGCGTTTGATCAGATAAATTTTCTCCCAAGAAGTGTAAGCTGCCTTCCAATACATCCCTCCCAATAAGTAGATGTCCCACTCCTCTTTCGCTGAATCAAAAAAGAGCGTTACCTCTTCTTTAATTCTATTCGGATCTTCAGTAAAAATCGCATCATCTTCTAAAATGAGTCCCCGTTTCCACCCTTTTTTTTCAACAAAGTCAAGGGCTTGAATATGGGATTGTAAACAACCCCGGATTCCATTAAACGGATCATCAACAGCTTCGATCCGATGAACCTTTTTTTCATCTACATTAAGGCGAGCAAGCTCGCTGAGAAGAGACCTTTTTCTCTCCGATCGTCGCTCTAAATTAATATAAACGACTCCATCAAACTGACTCAAAGGCATGGTATTTATACCCCAATAAATTCAAAAGTTGGAGATGCTAGTGCTGAGAGAAACCAAAACTAAAGGCTTTTGAAGGTTGTCTTCTGCGTATGGTGCCATAACTGGGAGATATAATCAATCAACCTTAAAAATTCAAACTAATGGACTTCCCTTTTTTGCGAGGACGTTTGCGAATTTTCAGTTCAGAGTACTTCTCTATAAACTCACTAATATCCCTGCTGATTCTAATTTCTCTAAAGATTTTTGCCAGGGAGAAAGAGCTGTTTCAAATCTCTTTTGCAGCTCTGTGGCATAAACCTTCTCATTACAAATAAGATAGAATAGAATTCTCTCTATATTTTTGTTCTCAAACAAGTACTCAAACATAAAAATCTAAACAACTTATCCTTAATACCCGTGAATGCGACCTATTTCGCGGTAGCGGCCTTTTGAATTAGCGGAGATACAAGCTGAGTGCCGAGCCAAGGTGAGGCCACCTTGGCGAAGGTGAGAAGCGA
>JANQJL010000104.1 GCA_028281675.1 Simkaniaceae bacterium | reverse complement strand
AACCTGGCCCTTTAGGGCCGGGTAGTTTAACGCCATTTTGGGAGGGGTACGAAGCCCCTCCCCAAAACGATTCCCCGTCCTTTAGGGCGGGGTTCACCTCTTTTTAAAGAGCTGAACGATCATGTTACATAATCGCGAATATAGTCAAATTAGTCCGAACATTTGTACCATGAGTCAAAAATCTAAACTAGAAATCTTTTAAACCCAACGGGGTGCTTGGAAGGTGCTATTTTTATTCCTTCAAAGCTTTAATTGAAGGTTAAAAAAAGGTCAGGATACTTTCGTATCCTGACCTCTATGAGGCTTGATGGGCTCGAACCATCGACCCTCTCCTTAAAAGGGAGATGCTCTACCAACTGAGCTAAAGCCTCTCATGACCCCAAGGGGATTCGAACCCCTGTTGCCAGGATGAAAACCTGATGTCCTAGGCCTGACTAGACGATGGGGCCTTACGCTGGATGTTCCGCTAAATCTATAAAAATTCGCACAATTTCTTTCCCGATCCATTCAACAAACTCTTTTGGAAAAGTTTAAAAACCTTCCCTTCAAGACCTGTGTTGCCTCCTCAGAAAATACCTTGCAGACTTTTCCCAGATTTAGCGGAACATCCAGCCTAGATCATGAAACCACCCATTTTACAGGGAGATCTTAAAACTTGCAAGATCAAACTTCAAGGATATCTTTCTCTTTTGCAGAGAAAAGGACATCCACTTGTTTGCAAAATTTATCGGTAAGTTCCTGGATGAGTTTTTCATTTTTCTTTTGCTCATCCTCGGAGATCTCGCCATCTCCTTTTTGCTTTTTAACTTGATCGTTTGACCTTCGTCTAACATCCCGGATGGTGACCTTTGTCTTTTCCCCTTTTTCACGGGCATCTTTGGCAATTTCCTTTCGCCGCTCTTCACTCATTGGAGGGATCGGAACACGGACGATGTTTCCATCAACAGCAGGCATCACATTCAAATTTGCCTTTTCAATCCCTTTAGCAATCGAGTTTGCTGTACTAGGGTCAAAGGGGGTAACGACGAGCTGGTTCCCGTCAGCGACTGCTACAGTTGCAACATCGCGCATCCGCATTTCAGCTCCGTAAACCTCTATCATAACATTATCTAGCATGTTAGGGCTCGGGCGATTCGTTCGCATACTCTTGAGCTCATCTTTGTAGTGCTCAAGAGCCTTTTCCATATTTTGTTTACATTCGTCCATAATACTCATGGGTTACTAACCTTTTGTAACGAGTGTTCCACCCTTTTTTTCAATGACAGCTCTTAGAAGTGCTCCCTTTTCAAAAAGGTTGAAGACGTGGATGGGGATACCACTTTCCCAACAAAGGGCAATGGCGGTCCCATCCATCACGTGGAGGTTCCTAGTGAGAACATCGGAATAGGTTAAAAAATCGCTTTTAACTGCTTCCGGATACTTCTTTGGATCTTTATCATAGATCCCATCGACTTTTGTCGCTTTGAGAAGGACCTCTGCTTCGATTTCGCTGGCACGCATTGCGGCCGTTGTATCGGTGGTAAAATAGGGATTCCCCGTCCCTCCAACAAAGATCACTATGTGTCCTTTATCAAGAGAGTGGAGGGCATGACTCCAATTATAAGGCTCAACAATCCCATCAAAGTTTAGGGCGCTCATCACACGGGTGTTGCACCCCTTTTCAGAAAGAACTTGCCCAAGAATCAAACCATTGATTGTTGTTGCAAGCATCCCCACATGATCAGCAGGGGTTCGAGCAAATCCAAACTGCTCTGCCATATTTCCTCGGAAGATATTTCCTCCACCGATGACAACACCAATTTGAATGCCAAGATGGTACACTTCACAAATCGCATCTGCAATCATATTGCAAGCAACGTGATCAATAACTCCAGGCTTCTCCCCTTTTAGGGACTCGCCCGAGAGCTTTAGTAAGACCCTTTTGTAAGGAGACCCTGCCACTTATTCACCTATTTGCCAACGAGCAAAATCAACCACTTCAAGTGTCTTGCCAGCTTTCTTCCCTTCATCAGCAACATACTGTGCTACTGTTTTTGAAGGGTCTTTCACAAACTTCTGGTTGATTAAACAGGATTGCTCATAAAAAGCCCTAAGCTTTCCTTTAACAATTTTATCTATAATTTCAGGAGGTTTGTTTTGGATTTGGCTCCGAGCGATCTCTTCTTCTTTCCCGAGAACGTCAGCTGGAACATCTTCAGGTTTTAAAAAATCAGGAGCTTCTGCTGCCACGTGCATTGCCACATCGCGCGCCAGCGTCCCTTGATCATTTGCACCCTTGATTTCAACAACACAAACAATTTTACCACCCATATGGGAGTAAATTCCTAGAGAAAAATCACCGATTTTCTTAAATTCCTTAATCCGTTTGATGCGGATGTTTTCGCCAAGCGTCTGAACAGTCTCTGCGCGATACTCATCGACAGTCAGTGCATCGTTCTTACTATATTTTTGCTGTAGAAACTCATCCACAGACTTTGGACTCGTTCTTGCTACTTCATCGCAAATGTTACTTAAAAACTCTTTAAATCGATCATTTTGAACGACAAAGTCGGTCTCAGCATTCACTTCTATAAGAAAAGAAGCACTATCGGTTTCTGCAATGCCGATAACCCCTTCATTGGTTTCGCGACCACCTTTTTTTACCGCAGAGGCTATCCCTTTCTTTCGAAGAATATGGATCGCTTCTTCAATATCGCCACCAGCCTCTGTTAGAGCCTCTTTACACTTGCTCATTCCAACGCCAGTTCGCTTCCTTAGATCCATAACCATTTGGGCAGAAATTGTCATTCTTGTTTCTCCTCTTTGCTTTCTTCCTCAGCAGGCTCTTCGACTTTTTCTTCTTTCTCTGGAGGTGTTTCTTCCTTACCAATTGCAATGCTAAGTTCACCTTTCTTATCAATGACGGCGTCAGAAACTGCCTGAATAATCAACTTAATGCTTTTCAGGGCATCATCATTACAAGCAATCACATGGTCAATCGGATCGGGATCACAGTTTGTATCTACTAAGGCCATGACTGGAATGCCTAACTTGTTCGCTTCTGCAACAGCAATGTGCTCCTTATTCGGATCGACAACAACAAGAAGACCTGGAGGCTTTCGCATCGCGCGGATCCCTGAAAGATTCCGGTTGAGCTTTTCCTGTTCCTTGGTCAAGAGGGTCACCTCTTTCTTCGTGAACCCTTCTCCACCAGAGGCAATTTGCTTTTCGATCCGCTCAAGAGTCTTTACTGACTGACGAATCGTAGGTAGATTGGTAAGCATTCCACCGAGCCAACGCTCCGCGACATAAAACTCACCACACCTTTCTGCGGACTCTTTAATAACATCCTTCGCCTGCTTCTTAGTTCCAACGAAGAGAATACTCTTATGGTTTTCCACAACATCTTGCGCGACATCAATCGCGACACGGATTTGTTGCATAGTTTTTGCTAGGTCGATGATACAGATCCCACTCCGCTCTTCAAAAATGAAGCGCTTCATCTTGGGGTTCCATCGTTGTTTCTGGTGGCCAAAATGAGCTCCAGCTTCGAGTAGATCCTTAACGGATACATTGATCAATGCTTTGTTTGCCAAGCCTTGTCCCTTTTGTTTGACGACGGCATCCTTATCTTAAGTAAGGATTTCGGTCTTGGTTTTCGGTAGAAAAGCGCCTGGTCAGAATCGAACTGACGCTATTAGCTTGGAAGGCTAATGTTCTACCATTGAACTACAGGCGCATATAAACCATCACTTTTAGCGTATTTGAGACATTTTTTCCAAGAGAATTCAGCGACACTCCTCAAATTAAAATTATTTCTTTGTAAGGTGGTAGGTGCGTTTTTATTCACAACTCTGTATAATAGGAAGTATTAAATATAGTGAGATTGGAGAGCATTCTTATGAAAAAATTTTTATTTGTTCCTGCCTTAGCAGCAGCCCTTACCCTCCCTCTAGTAGCAGAGGAAAAAGTCGCCAAAACAGAGACAGTTCAAGCCGAGCAAATCGCCTCTCCTAAACAAAAACTCATTGATGAAGTCCTTACTGACTACCAGGCTGGACGTTATAATTCTTTTTTGAAACAGGCTGATTCGGAGTATCAAGAAGCAGAGAAGAAATGGAAAAATAACGATCTTCTAGAGCAAAGAAAAAAACTCTCCACCATGGTCCATGATTATGGGGTCAACAAGACTGATGCTTTTAAGGCTCAAATCGCTGCTCTCCATGAGGCTCAAGATCGAGAACTTGTCAAAATTTGCCTCAATCACCCCAATGACAAGATTAGTCACGAAGTGCGCGATATGATCTTCTTCTCTCCTAGTAAACAAGAAATGGAAAGTATTGAATTTATCCATTCCTTATCTCTTAAGTTCAAAGGAGATGGAGCAACCCCTATCGAAAATAAGCTCATTAGTATCGACACCGAGTTTTGGCTAAAGAGCCTCTCTCTTGAAATTGCCAATACTCAAGGAAAAATGGGGGACGCAACCTTCCAGAAAAAGTACCTTGTCCTTCAACTTGAAAAGATCAAGCAGATGAAAGAGGCTTGCCAAGGGGATCTCGTCGATGTAAAAATCAAATCTTATGTTGACACTGCCTCTTCAGTCCTTCCTAAAGTCTACGCCTCAGCTGCAACGCGCAAGCACCTCGCCGCCCTTGGCCGTGGAAAAATCGCCCCTAAAAATGCCACTGAGCAAGAGATGCAAGCTGTTATGGCCAAATACCTCCAAAAGGAAGAGGCTCTGGCTGAAAAGCACTTCCCTTCTAAATAAATTTATTGGTTTGTTTATTCCTCAGCTCAAACCTATCCTTATTTAAAATAATTAATATTATGTTTTTTTATAATAATTAACATTTTTTATTATTTAGTTGTTAAATAATGCTGTTTTTATTATAACTATGTCATAAAACAAAGGGGAATAACATTATGGAAACATTATTAAATTTATCTCAAGCAGCTGGTCAACACAGAGTCGAGCAGCTGAAACAACAAGACACAGGCCAAGTCTCTGAAAAGGGGATGATTGGAAAGCTCAATACTTTCTTTACAGAAAATGGTCATCATCTTCTCACAGCTTGTTTGGTCTATTTCACCCTCTTTGCTGGGTTTACTAGAATGAAAGATAAGCACATGGCGATTGCCATACCAGCTACTGCTGTTTGGACTGTCCTTCAAGGAAAAGCGTTTATCGGCGCGGCAAGCGCAGGAGCAACGGCCCTAGCTCTAGCAAAAGCCTACTTCGCTTTTCAAGGAACAGCTGCAAGTCAGACTGTTGGTGACGCTGCTAAAAACGCAGCTCAGACAACCTCTTTTCGAGAAGGACCATCACTTTCACAGAAAGCTGCGGTTGTTCAAACTGCGGATAGAACTCCACCTAAGGCAAAAACTCTTTTAGCTAAGCCTAGTAGCGGAGAATCAACCCAAACAAGATCAGCGGCTTCACGCACCCAACACCATCGTCCTTCTGATAAGACTATGATGTTTGAAAGCACTTGGAATGATGCAAACGCTTCTTTAAGATCTAAAAAAGCAGAAAATATAGTAAAAGATAATGTGAAGATGAGCCAAAAAAACGGTTTTCCTATAGAACCTATCGTCAGCGGTGTAGCCATTGCTGCTTTGTGCTATGCGGGATATAGATTTTTGCAAAAAGAAATGGAAGATGCAGTAGAAGAAGAAAGGAAAGCTCAAACACAGGTTATAGTAGAGGATGGTGACAATTATGATTCTGGACTAGTTGGACGTGTTTGGAGTGTTTTAGCTCCTGGTTCAGATGATTATACTTATGCTGAGTCATCATACAGCGATGATTACTCTTCCATCCTTTAATAATTAGCTACAACCCGGATATTTGCGCGAAATCTGTAGAAAGCGTCTTTCTTAAAGCAGCCCCATAGGACTCTACTTTGAGGTTTGCCTTTCGCAATCCCGAGGGGACTTCCTCTCGGGTTTTTCTTTGCCTTCAGAGCGTGGTATTTGTTATCTTTTGAATCATGACAAGTAGCCACAACATTCCCCAAAAAGCTAATAACGTTCTCCACTTAATCCTCATTGCTTTTTTGATGATTGCTCTGCGCGTTTGGTATTTAGCAACGGTTAAGCATGACGAATATTTAGAGAAAGCTTTGAAACCACAGAGGCGGAGCGTGGTAGAGCCAGCTCCGCGGGGAACGATTCGGGACCGCTTTAACATCCCTCTAGCGATCAATAAGGTGCAGTACAATGCAGCGGTTTGTTTCGACAGGATACGGGAGATTCCATTGGTGAGCTGGGAAAAGGGAGAGGATGGGAAAAAAACCAAGGTTTATGAAAGGCGTCGCTACGTGGAAAAGCTTTCAAAGATGCTTGGCAAGGCCCTTGAGATGGATCCAGTGTCAATAGAAGATCTCATTTATAGTAAGGCATCGATCTTTCCTAATACCCCATTTATCCTTAAGGAAGATATTTCAGAAAGACTCTACTACCGCCTCCGTTTGATGGAAAAAGATTGGACAGGTCTTGCGATGGAGAGGGGAACAAAACGGTACTATCCTCAAGGGAAGGTAGGCTCTGATATCGTGGGTTACATGGGAGCCATTAGTCAGCGGCAATACTTAGCGATTGCAGAAGAGGTAAAAGAGCTTTCCCTTTTTCTAGAGCAACGAGAGGAAGGGCTCCCCGTCCCTTTGCCAAAGGGGTTTTATAGTAGCCGCGACGTGGAGATGAGACTGAGTGAACTGCGAGAAAAGGCGTATACGATTCATACCCAAGTTGGAAAGGCGGGAGTGGAACGTAAGTTCGATGAGGCTCTTCGAGGAATGTGTGGGAAGCATCAGGTGGAGATTGGAGCAAAGGGACGCTTCATTCGAAATCTTCCAGGAGGAAAAGAAGGGACTTCTGGCGACCGTATTTTATTGACGATTTCATCGGAGCTTCAAGCTTATGCAGAAGAGCTTTTGATCTTGAATGAAAGAGATCGAGAGCGCCACTTTTCTAATGCGGGAAAAGGTCATGACACAATTCGCTCTCCTTGGATTAAGGGAGGAGCTATTGTTGCAATGATTCCTGAAACAGGAGAGATTGTTGCAATGGCATCTTATCCTCGCTTTGATTCAAATGATTTTATCTTAACCGATCGTGACCGAGAGGAAAAAATTTGGGAGATTAGAAAGTGGCTCGAAAGTTCTCGCTACATAGGGGCGATTTGGGATGGCCTGTCCCCTATGGAAAGAGAGCTCCAAACTTATACCGAAAAAGAAACCCTCTCTTGGGATAATTTTCTCGATCGGGTGGTTTCACTCAATTGTCAAGTGAGAAAGAGCCTTCGAAAAATCTCATCTGTTTATCAAGCCGTTCACCTTCAACATGTCATGGAGGCGCTCCATAAAATTCTCGAAAATAAGGAAATGTCTGAAACAATCGAAGCTCTTTACCCAGAAGTAAACGGGGAAGGAAGCGACTTTCTTCTTGTTAAAGAAATCCGAAAAGAGATCGATCCAATCCTTTCTCCTATCAAGTCCAATAAAGACAAACTCCTTTTCCTTGACCTTCTTCGTCTTTTGGCAAATGGAGAAAATTTTTCTGAGAAAACCCTTGAAGAGGTAAAAAAAATGACTCCAAGTCGCTATCGAGAGCTAACCCAAGCTTTTGTGTGCGTGAAAAAGGAGGTAAAAGAGCAGGTAAAAGCTCTCTATCATGAGAAAATCTTCCCCATATGGCGAAAGAAAAATTTTAAGGCTTATCTTAAAGAAAAACGAGAGGAAGAAAAAGAGAAAAAGACTTACGCTCATCCCTATACCGATTATTTAGAAGGAGGAGAACAAAAGCTCTTTGCAGAATTCTGGGAGAAGCATGAATGGGAGTTTTTCGATGCTTTTATTAACGGTGAGATCGCGTCCGATCTCGAGTTGAAACCTATTGTATTCCACCTCATTTTAAAAAGTAGTGAAGCAAAAGAAAAGCTTCTCGATGCTTTAAGTCTTATCCGCTCCCGAGATGTTTCTTTAAATCTTCTAGGGACGATGTACTCCTTTGAGGAACTTGAAGCCCCTTTATGGGGATACTATTATTCTCTTAGAAAAAACACACTCCAAGGACTCGCTGGAGCTTTTTATCCCCGTAATGGCTATGGCTACGGAAAATCTTTTGCTTTTGGAAGATCAACTCCTATCGGTTCTCTCTTTAAGGTGGTGACGGGTTATGAAGCTCTCAAGCAAAAATATCTCTATCATGAAGAGCATCATATTCCTCTGCGCGACCTTTCTCCCCTTGAAATCATTGATGAAATGAATCCAAAAATTACGACAAAAAATGGCATTGTCTTGGGCCGTTATCTGGATGGATCTTTTATTACCCGTCACCATAAAGGGGGGCGGATGCCGCGGAGCCATGCCTCTTTGGGAAGGGTTGATTTCCGCATGGCAATGGAGCGCTCGAGTAATATTTATTTCTCTCTCCTTGCCGGCGAAGTGATTAACCACCCAGCAGAGCTTCAAAAAACAACAGAGCGCTTTGGATTTGGGAAACCAACAGGGATTGACCTCTATGGAGAAACTGGGGGGTATGTTCCAGATGATCTTCGGGATAATCAGACAGGACTCTATGCCTTTGCCATTGGACAACACTCTCTAGTTGTCACCCCTCTTCAATCTACATCAATGCTTGCAACCATTGGGAATGGTGGAGCAGTACTCAAACCCCAAATTATCAAAATGAAAGCCAATGCAAAAAAGATTGTAGAAACAAAACCCGATGTGAAAAGAAGACTTGAGATGCCACCGCGGGTCAGAACTGAACTTATCGAAGGGATGCGACGTGTGGTGATGGGAGAAAAAGGGCCTGTTCAACCCTACCGCATCCGTGCTTTATATGAACATCCGAAATGGATCCCCGAATATAAAGCTTTCCAAAGTCAATTCATTGGAAAAACATCGACCGCAGAATTCATCTACCGCCCAACGCTAGATCGTGAAAGCGTTCCCCTTATGTGCAAAGATATTTGGTTCGGAGCCCTTTCGTTTAAAGAAGGGGATGACTATCGGGTTGATATGCCTGAGCTCGCAATCGTCATCTATTTAAAATTTGGAGATTATGGAAAAGAGGCAGCTCCCCTTGCTGCTCAAATCATAAAAAAGTGGAGAGAAATTACAGCTAGAAATTATAATGAACTAAAATGAAGACAAAACTCCTTTATTTTTTTACTGCCCTTCTTATTGTTATTTTTCCTTTTGTAAACTTTTTTTATAAAGTCTTTCGAGGGATCTCTGTTTTCTTTGTTCACCATTTTGAAAAACACTCTTCTTTTCACTTTAACATCCCCCCCCTCTTCCAAAAGTATATCCACTTCTATCTTACCGACTTTTGGATTGTGGGGCTAATGATTGGAGCTTTTCTTCTTAAAGAGGTCCGTTTTAAGGAGCTCTTTTTTAATCGCCATTCCCGCTACCTTACCCTCTATGTTGGAGTCGCTTTTTTCTCCATTGTTTTTTCCCTTTTCTCTAACTATTTTTTTCAATATATAACCTTAATTAACCTAACAATTGCCTTCCTCTCTTTCCATCTTGTCTATATCCTTTTTGCAAAAAGAGAGGATCTGATTAAACCGATTCTTTGGGCTTTTGTGGGCATCGCAATGATGGAGTGTTTAATTGGAATAGGGCAATTTCTCTTACAAAAAAGCTTAGGGCTCTCCTTTCTCTCCGAGCCGCAAGTCACCCCTTATATGGATAATATTCCAATCTATCCACTTACAGAAGGTAATCGAGCCCTTTTTGATCTCCTCCCTTGGGTTCCTGAAGGGCATGTCAATATACTTCGCGCTCTTGGGACCTTTGATCACCCCAATATTTTTGGGGCCTATTTAAGCATCGCCCTCTTTCTTTCCTATTTCCTCTTTACCACCTCTGAAAAGCGGTGGCACAAAGCTCCTTTACTTGTTTCTATTCCACTGTTAATCATTAGCTTAGGCCTTACTTTTTCAAGGGGGCCTATCTTTGCCTGGATGGTTGGAACGGTTATTTTTTTCATTGTTGGGTTTATTAAACGGAAAATGTTTTCTGAAAAAGAACGTAAGGGGTTTTACTTTCTTAGCCTCTTGATAGGTGCTGGATTTCTTTTAACAACGACCCTCCTCTTTGAGCACCTTGTTGCTAGAGGTGGATTTGTCAATTATAATGAGGTTGCAACCCAGTCTGATAGTGGCCGCATCCTTTATTACCGGTTGGCGATCCTAATGTTTCTTGCTCACCCTATTTTGGGAATTGGATTTAATAGCTACTCTCTTTTCCCCTATGAGACCTTAAATCCTGCACTTGCTGGAACGAATCCAACAGGAGCTTTTGCCCACAATTTCTTCCTTCAAATCGCTTCCGAAACGGGAATCCTTGGGCTAACTCTAGTTTTTCTTTTTATTTTCTCAATGGTTTTCTACTTAAGAAAACAAGAGATGACCCCTTTAAAGTTAGTCCTTGGTACAATTTTTCTTACCTTTTTACTCCTTGGAATGGTCGATCATTTCCTCTGGACTTACACTTCGGGTCGGTTGATGTTTTTCCTTTTCTCCGCTCTCTTTGCAGCATCCCTCTATGAAAGAAAGGCTAGGGTGCCCCCCTTGTCTTCCCAGGTGAAATAGGGAATGAGATCCGAGTAGGACTCATCTTTTAGCCGAAGGGTCATTACATCGCTATGCGAGAAAAAGTTTTTGGAAAGAGAGGTTTTTGCCTCTGCAGATAAGACAAGGAAAATCACATCGTAACGCTTTTTTTCCTTTTCCAAAAGTTCTTTAAACTTTTGACTTTTTAATAGTTCATTTCCAAAAGGAGTTTTCCCTCCCATTGGAATATAATCACCAAAATCTTTCTTCCGGATACTTGGTTCTTTAGCTTTTCCTTCTAAATATTGAATGAGTCCTGGAAGTTTTTTCTGTTCGACTTTCTTGGAAGAATCGAGGTCGATCATCAGGATTTGTCTACCCTCCTTTGCGAGAAGCAACGCTAATGAAGAGCCATAATCTTCCCCTTTTCCAAGGATGAGGGTCACAACGAGTGGGAAATGGTTTTGCTCGCTTAGAAGAAGAGAGAAATTTCTTAAGACTTCTAAGTCTTTAGAAGCATCCCCAGTCAACTTCCCGATTACCTGTTTCCCACGAGCGGCCATATTTCTAAGGGTTAAGGGAAAGCCCTTATATAGAGCATGGGCAAAACAACCTCCAAAAGTAATCAATGCCCCTATAAATGCACCAAGCCCTCCAAAAATTTTCAAAAGAGGGCTCTTGGGAGCAATAGAAGTATAGGCCTCATCGATCGGTTTCGACTTTATCGTAGATAGGTTGCTTTCAATATTTTTTGATTCGGTCATGTTGACGAGTACTTCAAGCATTCCCCGATTCATGTCAGCAATAAATTGGAGCTCATGTTCTCTAAGCCAAGCGTCAGGAACTCCACTCATCTCTCTTTTAACTTGGTCGAGCTCCTCAGTAACCAAAAGCTTCTCTTTATCTAGGAAACTGAGCTGCTCTTCGATTCGCTGTTCAATTTGCTTTTCAATAAGAGAAATTTCTTGCCCAAACAAATCAAGGAGTGCGACTTGGATAGAACGAATTCTCTCTTCGACTCGATTTTTTTCGAGGCGGGTTAAAACAATTGTCTGTTTCATATGACGCAAAAGGTCCTCTTTTCTAGAAGAAAACTTCTTCTCAAGACGCTCGATTTCTTTTTCTGTTAAACTTCTCTCTTTCCGGAGTTGTTGCATCATCTCTCCCATCTCTTTAACTAATCCTTGGCTGATAGGATCTGGGAAGGCTTCGCTTAAGGAAATGTATTCTAAATCCTCTTTTTCTAGCTGCTCTTTTGCAAACTCCATCTGCCGCACTTTAAAGAGAAAGTCATCTCGCTTGTGGAGATAATCGAGAAGGAGTTTTCTTGCTGTAGTGATATCAATTCCTCGGTATTCTTCCTCTTTCGATGTCCCATGAAACAGTTTCTTTTTTAAAATCTCTTCCTGAAGAGAAAGGAGGCGAATATTATTTTTGAGGTACTCATTTGTAAATCCAGGATATTTTCTCTCTTGCGCAAGGGAAGTTAGGTGTTTTTTCCCTTCTTGCACTTTTTTAAGAGCATGGGCATCTGGAGAAAGGATATCGCCAAAATCAATCACATCGAGCAACAGATGGTCTCGGTAAGTTTTGGGCTGTAGAAGCTTGGAGAAAAAGGTATCGACACTTCCTTTGGCGCGCACTTTTTCCCTATCGATGGTATCAAGTCTTTTGAGGTGGGCTGCAATATCTCTTGACCCTAAAAGTGCAAGGCTTAGTTCATCATGCTCCTTAGACGTTGCATGCATATTATTTTGCAAAGTTGCAACTTCTTGTCCCAATTCAAGCGCTCCCCACGGAGTTGCCTCACCCAGTTTTTTCTTCTTCAAATTAAGCGCCATTAAATCATCAGAAAATTTTTGCTTTCTTTCTTGAAAAAGGGGAAGTTGTTGCCCCAAAGTGAGCGATCCTTTCTCTTGAAGATTTTTCTTTAAATAATCGACATAGGTTTGAAGATGCTCATGCATTCTGCCGTAAAATTGATCCCGCCTTTTTTCAAGATAAAAAATTTGAGCCTCTGAAACCCGTTGATTTTCTTTTTCCAAATAGGTTTGGTATTCTTCCATCACAGTATTAAGAATACGTTTTGCAATCACCCGATCTGGGTGAAGAAGGGTTAACTCCAAGATCTCTTGATCTCCCTTGTCTGGAAGAACCTCAATATTTGATCTCATTTCAATGATCTCCTCTTGCAAGGGATTAACCACTAAAAGATAGGGATGGCAAAGCTTTAAATTGCTTGGGAGGGATTTAATCGTAAAGGTCACATCATGAATAGAAGCCTCGTTTCCCACTTCACCCTTTAATAGCACACGGTCTTTGCTGTCTCGGAGTTCAAACAGATCTTTTGCGTAAGCAACAAGTGTGTATTTTTTTGGAAAAGCCCCATGATAATGAACGTTTTCAAATTCAATGGCAGGCTCCTTCTTAATAGGACGTCCCTTTTCTGCACGGAGAGCTTCATAAAAACGGCGCCGTTTTTTCTCCCATTTCGATTCTACGTCAACGGTTGCTTGGATCCCTAATTTTTCAATGACCGATTCAAGGACGAGGGAAGAAGTGATCAATACATGTCCCTGCGACTCTCCTCCAGAGGTAGTGATATTTTTTAAAATGGTTTCAAACATCCCACTGGACATTCCCGAGGGTTGCCCCCCATCTTTGAACGTTGCTAATACCTTATGTTTAACAGGGACCTGGCTCCGCTCCCAAAAACCAATCCCACCGAATAAAAGTGCACCAAGCAAAACAATCCAAATAGAGCGGATGAAAAGCTCCTTTACATCAGAAAAAAGGATGAAGTTTTCTTCTTTGTTCATTGAATTGCAATCACTCCCGTCATACCCTTTCTAAAGAGTTCGATGCCGGTTAGTGTTGGGAAAATCTGTGCAATAAATCGGTTCCATTCGGTAATCGGCGTTGCAGCAACATAAACAATATCGCCAGGCATAAGGAGCATGCTCGATGTGGGAAGACGCATCACATGTTTCCAATTGAGCGTATAAATTTTCGGGCGAAGGATATTTCCCCGAATGACCTGAATGACTCTCTTATCTCCGGTATAGGGAATTCCACCAGCGAGGGCTAATGCATTACGAAGAGGCATGGAGCCTGAAGGGAGATCAAAAACTCCCTCCTTTCCTACTTCCCCCATTACCATGATCGATGACGATGAGGGTTCTGCAATATAAATCTTATCCCCACCCCGCATGACTACATTTTGAGACATATCCCCTTCCTTGATGAGTCGATTCATATCAACAGGAATAGGGACTCCATCGCGGACGAGGTAGCTTTTAAAGAGATTTGCATTTGGGGGAACCCGCGCTTCAGCCAAAATTTCAAAGAGACGGAGTTTACCATTTACAGGGATCGTTGATTTGCTCACCATTCCAGCAAGTTCGACCTTTTTTTCATTTCTCTTTGAAAACGCTAGAAAAACTTCTATGCCATCTATTTCTCGGTCATAGACCTCTTGAATGCGCCCACGCGCCACACTTAATTTGAGCCCTTTGACTTCAATTGGGTCAATATCTGGAAGGGTAATCTTCCCATCGGCCACTGTGTATCCAATCGATTCGCCAATCGAGTGAACAGCGCTAGCCAAATCTCCTCTCGTTGGATGAAAAAGGGCAACTTTTAAAACATCCCCATCTTCAACCGTGTTTGTATATTCTTTTAAAAGCTTGGGATCCAAGACCATCAAGGGATGCCCTTCCATCTCGAGAATAGAAAATTTTCCCTCTTTTATTTTGTAGGAGTCGATGACAAATTCGTCTGCCCCAACAACTTCGCTTCCTTTATAAGGGGTATTTGAACACCCCACGACTATTCCCATTGTCAGTATTGAAACTAGAACCCTAATCAACATCATGCTATGCTCAAATTATGAAAACTCAAAAAAAGATTTTAATTACCGGTATCGCTGGCTTTATTGGCTTTCATCTCGCTTCCTTTTTAATTAAAAAAGGAGATTATGTGATTGGGTGTGATAATTTCAATGATTATTATACTCCCGAGTTAAAAACTGAGCGGGCCAATAAACTGAAAACTCTTGGCACTGAAGTTATTAACCACGACATTCAAAACATTCAAGAATTAACCTCTCTTCTAGAAGAAAAAGGGATTACCCATATCGTTCACTTAGCTGCACAAGCTGGTGTGCGGTATTCGATCACACATCCTATGCCCTATTCAAACTCCAATCTCAATGGCTTTTTAAATGTGCTTGAACTTGCACGCGCTCTTCCCGATGTTAAACTCATCTTTGCCTCTTCTTCTTCCGTTTATGGAGGCAACACTAAACTCCCTTTTTCAGAAACCGATCCCACCGACGATCCTATTAGCCTCTATGCCGCCACAAAAAAGTCAGGGGAGCTCCTAGCAAAAAGTTATCATCACCTCTATCAAATCCCCATGACTGGCCTCCGTTTCTTTACCGTTTATGGTCCTTGGGGACGTCCCGATATGGCCTACTTCTCTTTCGCAAAAAAGATCCTTAAAGACCGTCCCATTCCCGTCTTTAATCATGGAAAAATGGAACGGGATTTCACCTATATCGACGACATTATTGAGGGGACTGCTGCTGCTATCGATGCGTGTCGTGATTTTGAAATCTATAACTTGGGAAATAACCACCCTGAACCTCTTATGACCCTCATCACCCTTCTGGAAGCTGCACTCGGGAAAAAAGCTCTCATCGATTATAAACCCATGCAGTCTGGCGACGTTACTACTACTTTTGCTGATATCACCAAAGCGCAAGATCACCTTGGCTACGCACCTAAAACTTCTCTTTCCTCCGGCATCGCAAAATTTACCGACTGGCTCCTAGGGTATGAAGGAGCCTTTCGATGAAAGTGATTTATCCCGGCACCTTTGATCCACCAACGAAAGGGCACCTCAATATTATTGAGCGGGCGAGTAAACTTTTTGACTCTGTCGAAGTCGCGATTGGAATCGATACTGAAAAGAAAAAGGCCACTTTTTCGCAAGAAGAGCGGGTGGCTTTTCTTAAAACACTCACACAAAATTTATCGAATGTTGAAGTGAATGCTTTTGATGGCCTCCTTGCCAATTATGCCAAGGAAAAAGGGGCACGATTTATCATCCGATCTTTGCGCACTTATACCGACTTTGAACATGAGAAAACACTTGCACATACCAATCAAAAACTTAGTGGAATTGAAACACTTTTTTTGTTGCCAGATGAAGAATTTCAATCGATCAGTTCAACCGTCATCCGCGATATTGCTAAACGGAGAGAACGCTTAAGTCCTTTTATTCCTGAGGTGATTGAGAAAGAAGTTTTTGAAAAGCTTCGGGAAGGGCCTCAATAAGATCGCTTGCAATGAGATCGTAAGAGGTTTGTTTTGCCGCAACGATTTCGCCACATGTTCCATGAAGATACGCGCCAAGTGTTGCCCCCTCTCGCCCTTTAAGTCCTTGCGCAAGTAAAGCAGCAATCATTCCTGTTAAGACATCTCCTGTTCCTGCAGTTGCCATTCCTGGATCCCCTTTTGCAATAATGAGGGGAAGTATTTTTGGATGAAAAATCCAAGTCGGCGCCCCTTTTAGAACAATAGTGACTTCATTTTGTTCAGCGAAGTTTTGACACATTTCATGAGTAAGTTCATCTTTTCCTAGAAGGTGGAGCATCTCTTTATAATGAGGCGTTAAAATCGCCCCTTTTGGAAAGGTTTTGATGTGATAGAGGCCATCGGCATCGATCACCATCGGGAGATCAAGTTTGGAAACAACGGCTTGGACAAAGGTATGAACCCCTTCCCCTTTCCCAATACCAGGGCCAATGAGACAGGCTTTTGCCCGCTTTGCCTCTTCAAAAATTGAGGAAGGATCTTCCCATGTATAGGGATTCCTAATAAGTTCGAGTGGAGCACGAGCTAATTCATCTTCCATCCCTTTGGGATGAAACAAACGGACAATCCCTGCACCTGATCGAAGGGCAGCCAAACAAGAGAGAATTGCTGCACCAGGCATCCCAGGAGATCCTGCTAAGGCAATGATATATCCTGCTTGATATTTGTGGCGGGTCCTTTCAATTGGTGGCAAAAGCTTATGCATCGCTTCGTCATCGACCAAATAAGCATGCCCCTTCGCATTTTCAATATATTTTTTCTCCATTCCAAAATTAACACCCGATAATTTTCCTACATAGTTGTACCCTTCTCCAACAAAAAATCCTAGTTTGGGCATCCCCAAGTAAATGGTCTCAGTTGCTTGGATTGCAATGGGATCAACCCCTCCAGTATTCCCGTTAACACCTGAGGGAATATCAATCGCTAAAATAGGAAGCCTTGATTTGTTCGCCTTTTCAATAACCTCCAGAATTTTCCCTTCTAACTTTCCTTGAAACCCCGTCCCTAAAAGACCATCGACAATCACCCCTCCAATGGGCATTTCATCCCCACGAAAAATCTTTCCTCCCCCTCTTGAAAACTCTTTCTCATTCTTTTGACAAAGGGGGCTCGATTCTCCTACGTCTACTAAGTGGTAAGCCTGAACCTCATACCCTCGATTCAGTAAAAAAGTCCCTGCTACAAACGCATCTCCCCCATTATTTCCCTTCCCCACTAGCAAAGTAATTTTTTTTGCCCTCCCCCGCTCTTCTATAAAGGTTTCAATGCGATGAGCAATCCCCTCTCCAGCTTTGAGCATATACCCCTCAGCAGAGGCTCCCCCCTCAATGCTCTTTTTCTCGACCCGGGCCATCTCTTCTGCCCGCACAACTTTCTGTCCTTCTAAATGCACCATATCGAAAAGTTAACAGAAACGAATTGAAAATTCAAAGGATTGGAGCGCTTTAGGATTATACCCGTGAATGCGACCTATTTCGCGGCAGCGGCCTTTTGAATTAGCGGAGATACAAGCTGAGTGCCGAGCCAAGGTGAGGCCACCTTGGCGAAG
>JANQJL010000102.1 GCA_028281675.1 Simkaniaceae bacterium | reverse complement strand
AACCTGGCCCTTTAGGGCCGGGTAGTTTAACGCCATTTTGGGAGGGGTACGAAGCCCCTCCCCAAAACGATTCCCCGTCCTTTAGGGCGGGGTTCACCTTTTTAATTCTATCAAGCCACCCACAACACCTAGCACTTGGGCTTTAAACAAAATAGCTCTCTGCACTTTTCATCAGGTAAGCGATAAGATCGCGGTCCCCTTTATAATCCATTTCGACTTTCATTTCTCCTTCCTCCGAAGGTTCTGTGCAGGTAATTAAAATAAAAGAGAGTTCTTCGCTAGAAAGAGCCTCTTTTAACTTGGAAATATTTTCAAGTTCAAAATTCGGGCGGACAACTTTGGACATTTTAACCAATGGGTTGCTATTAAATAAGTCCTGTAATTTTTTGCACATAACTTATTTATATGCAATCAAACTTAAGCACTTTATTAATTAAAATATTCTTTCGATTATAGGGGTGGATAAAAATGACTAATAAGTGGTAGTATTGATTACATCTGAGGAGGTGCCAATGTTTAAACGTATCTTTCTTTTTCTTGCTGTTAATGGCTTAGTGATCCTATCAATCTCTGCTATTTTGTCATTATTAAATGTAAGACCCTATCTTACTTCTTATGGGCTCGACTTGCAGTCCCTCCTAATCTTCTGTTTGATTTGGGGGATGGTTGGGGCTCTTATCTCTCTTGCCCTTTCACGTAAAATGGCAAAGTGGCTGATGCGCATTCAACTTATTACCCCAAGTGGTGCTCGAGCTGATCTTTATCATATGGTCGCACGCCTTGCTCGGGATGCAAGCCTCCCCGGTGTTCCTGAAGTGGGAGTTTTTGACTCCCCTCAAATGAATGCCTTTGCAACAGGGCCGACTAAGCGGCGCTCTCTTGTCGCTGTTTCATCAGCGCTCCTTTCCCAGATGGAAAAACATGAACTCGAAGCAGTCCTTGCCCATGAAATCTCTCATATCTCCAATGGAGATATGGTAACGATGACCCTCATTCAAGGTGTCGTGAATGCTTTCGTCATGTTTCTCGCGCGGGTCCTTGCTTATGCCGTTACTGCTATGGGAAAATCAAACCAACGCCGCTCTTCTTATATGAGCTATTATCTCTTCACCTTTCTCTTCGAAATCATCTTTATGATCTTTGGGTCAATGGTTGTTGGAGCTTTTTCAAGGTGGCGGGAATACCGGGCCGATCGTGGGGGGGCGATCCTTACTCGAAAAGAGTCTATGATTGCAGCCCTTGAAAAACTCCGGACCGTGAAAGCTACGGCGCCTGTCAAAAAATCAGCAATGAGCGCTCTTATGATCTCCATGCCAAGGCGGGGAGGGCTCTTTAATATGATCGCGACCCACCCACCACTAGAAGACCGGATTAAACGGCTCCGCCAAATGTAATGCGTTGTCTTAGGTGTCCTAGCTTAACGAGAAACTCTCCCATAAGCAGTGGATGGATCACCTCAGGAAGGGCATATCCAAACAAATCGTCATTAAGTGGGCGGATAAAACTTCCAATGAACTGATTTTTAAAGGCATTGAAATGTGCTCCAAGAGTCGTTTGCTGAGTCGCTTCATCCTTTGGCAAGCCAAACTCGGGATCACACTTTCTAAAAAGCTCTTCGACTTCCTCTAGAGGGAAAACACTCGTTTCCCCTCGCGCAGTAACTTCTTCACCAAGGGCTTTAATAGAAGGATGCTGTGATGCAAGTTTATCGATCATTGCTTGCATCACAAGGAGATCAAAATCATTTGCTTCTTGCTGCTCCTTCTTCCCTTTAGGTCTTGATCTTATAAGCTCTAAAAGATACTCCATCATCGCTTCAGGAGTGTAGGCTTTGTCAAAAGATTCTTTCGCCTCACTTCTATAGAGAAATTTATAAACTTCAGGTAGAGTAGGGTCAAAAAATTGAGAAGAAAAAATCCCCTTAGGAGGAGTCTCCTGAAGAGCTCGAGATTTATGTAAGTGGAAGATAAGATTTTCCTCTGAATGGGTGTCTCCTTCTGCTACAGCGAAAGTCACCTGATTCACGATTATTGATCGAAGGTCTGCAAAATGTTGTTGGATTTGATCATTGAATGACAGAACTTCAATCTTTTCCCCTTTAAGGCGCTTTAAGGCATTATCAAATATATCATTATAACGCCCAGGACAGTTCAGAGCACTTTTTGCCATTTCAATTAGAATGTTGGCTTTCATTCGGCATAGAGGTTCCTCTTCCTTACCTAGATCTTGATTCATATAATAGACAATCCATTGAACTTTAAGAAGGTACCCTTCTCTTTCCTTAGGTGTGATACGATAGACATGATTTCCACCTGTAACCACTTGAATAATATTAAAGAGCCCTTGGCTCAGCTCTTCAGGGGTATAGGTCTTTCTATAGGCATCCAAGGTGTCTACCAGAGCACTTTCCTCTATAAAATGGGGCTCTTTTTTTTGGGTAAAGTTGACCCGATTATAAAGTCCAAGAAGTTCCCTGGGATTATACCTAACTGATGGTGGCTTAGTAATTTCATTCTTCTTCTGGATCGGGATAAATTGCTTGAAATGACTGGAAGGAATCTCATAAAGAACATTCCAAATCCAACTGGTAGGTACCTTTGGAGAAGCCTTTTTAAGACTCAAATAGTCTTGATAAAACTTTTCAAATGTATAAAGTTGAATATATCCTTTTAGAGCTCTTTCATCTTGAAGAGCCGCAATCTCCGAAAAGGGAGGAACAAAATACTTTTCAGCCAGATCTTTACGGTTAATTTCTATAAGATATTCGAAAAAACTCTTTTTATCATAATTTAAGCGATACCTATCCGCTCCAGCTTTCAAAAGAGCGTCAATAATCTCAGGATCCTTTGTTCGGAAAAGGAGGGGTACTGAATCATAGATATTATTGGGGCTAACCCCTAGATCAAGATAAGTTTTTACCTTCTCTTTATCACCCTTATCAACAGCTTCTCTTAACGTTTCATGATAAGAGGTCCAGATAAAAGTAAAAATATGAAAAACGACAATATTTACAAGGGGAACAAGTAAAGAAAGCCCTGTTGCCAAGTAAGCAACCCGGTGAGCCAAGACTTTAGGATTAGCGATATCCCCTTTAAGAGCATAGCTATGATATATAGCATAGAGTCCCTCCTGAACAGGTTCCATAAGGATCTGTCTAAGAGGTAATGACGAGAGAGCCCGGCAATCTACTACGGTCACAATTTCCCAAATTTTAATCTTAATTGTGAGAAATCTTAACAGATTAAAAACTTTAGATCAAAAGAGCTTTTGGATGCGAAACATTATTTAAAGTTCCATCTCCCGCAAGTGTATAGACTTTATTTGGATGGACTTTTTCAGTAAGGCTAGAGAGGCTATCTGACTGAATCACAATGAAATCGATTTCATAAAGAGAAGAAAGAAGTGAAAGAAAATGTTCATCAGGATCTGAGTCAATGAGGTAAATCATCAATCGCTGATCGGCAGCTTGTTTAGAAAGTTTTTGAATATGAGAAAATAATGCGCTGGAAACCCCATCTTCGGTATTAATTCCTAAAATGGTGAGCTTTTTTCCTTCAAGGGCCTGCTCAAGAGCAAAGAGGTGATTTTCATCAAAAATTTTATTACTTACATTGGTTTCTAAGAGGCGCTCAGCAAGTTCTGAGAGGGAAACACGGACGCAACCGAGGCGCTCAATCGCAATCCCTGCTGCAACATTAGATAATTCCAGCCCCTCTTGAAGGTTGAGACCCGATGCAAAGGTCATCGTTGTCATTGCTAAAACGGTATCGCCAGCTCCTGTGACATCTTTTACCTCTCGAAATTTAACGGGAAAGTCAAGCCGCTCTTGATTTTCCTTAAAGAGGGTAATTCCATGTTCTGAGCGGGTGATCATAATCATTTCCGAAGCGGTTTGTGTAAGGAGAGATTGACCCACTGCGTCAAGGGTGGAATCACTTGGGAGCTTTGATGCTGCCACTGCTTCTTTGTAATTGGGCTTAATCATTGTAGCACCACGATATTTGGAGAAATCATCTCCTTTAGGGTCAACAATTGTGGGGATCTCCCGCTCTTTTGCTAGCTCAAAGACCATTTGAAGAAGAGACTTTGAAAGAAACCCTTTTGCATAATCAGAAATAGCAATAACCTCGATTTGACAAGAGATATTGGAGATATAAGAGATCACTTGAGCCTCTATTTCACTCGATAGAGGGGTAATACATTCTTGATCGACACGAATCAGCTGTTGGGCATCTGCAATCAGGCGGTTCTTTAGAGGAGTGCTCACCCCTTTTTGGGTAAAAATTCCAGAGGTATCGATTCCCTCATTTTCAAGGAGCTGTTTAAACCGAAACCCTTCCTTATCATCACCAACGCGTCCCACCGCAATAACTTCTGCTCCAAGCGCCTTAAGGTTGAGAACAACATTGCCAGTACCTCCAGGAAGATCTTCAGATTTTTGAACATGGAGGATCGGAACTGGGGCCTCTGGAGAGATCCGTTGGACCCGCCCTGTCGTATAGGTATCGAGCATGAAATCGCCAAGAACGAGAACCTTAGCAGGTTTCAACCGGCTAAAAGAGCCGAGAAGTTTTACCATCTTTCGTCCTTAAGAAGGTAGTTTTTAACGTAGTCTTCGATTGCGGTATCAAAGGTATAATCAGATTTAAATGTTAACTTCTTTTCTTTTGCAACATTTTCGAATTTACTTCTATCAGCGCAGGTATAGTTTTGGTATTTTCCAAGGAGATCTTTTGGCATCGGGATATATTCAACTTTTTCCGGCTTCCCCAGTCCTTTAAAGACATTTTTTGCCATCCTGTTCCAAGTATTGGCCTCTCCACTTCCTACATTAAAGATGCCGCAAATATCGTTATCGAGAAAGAACGTGGTCATTTTAACTGCATCTTTCACGTAGAAAAAATCGCGACATTGGTCGCCATCGCTAAACTTATCGGGCTCAGACGATTTAAAAAGACGAATTTCTCCCGTTTTTTCGACTTGATTGACCATATGCATGACCATCGACCCCATCCGTCCTTTATGATACTCATTCGGCCCAAAGATATTAAAATATTTGAGACCCACAACTTTATCAAGAACTCCTTGCTCTTGAGCCCACTTGTCAAACATCTGTTTTGAAAAACCATACATATTCAACGGGCGAAGGGTGTCTAGTTTTGACTCATCATCAGAAAAGCCCAAGGTCCCATCTCCATAGGTGGCTGCCGATGAGGCATAGATAAAACGGTGATTATTCTCTAAAGCATATTCTGCCAACTTGACCGAAAACCGGTAGTTGGTTTTCATGAAATAGTCCCCATCAGTCTCAACAGTACTTGAACAGGCTCCCAGGTGAACAAACGCTTCAACTTCTTGCTCTCGCCCCTCTAAAAAATCAAAGATTTCATCGCGAGAGATAAAATCGAGAAACCGCTTATTCCGGAGGTTCATCCATTTTACAGACTTTCTGAAGTCGTCGACTAAAAGGAGGTTATAAAAACCTTTATCATTGAGATAGCGGACAACACCCGATCCAATAAATCCAGCGGCGCCTGTCACAACAATGAACTGATCGTCATAAAGCTTTGTCTTCATCAACCCCTACTATCGCATAGAGGTGACTATTTGGGAAAGAATTTTTCCAACATTGTAAACCCAAAATGATCATGTCACTCTTTTGCAAAAATAGAGAATTTGGGTTTGACTTTTACCCGTGAATGCGACCTATTTCGCGGCAGCGGCCTTTTGAATTAGCGGAGATACAAGCTGAGTGCCGAGCCAAGGGTTTCATAGCACGGAAAATA
>JANQJL010000075.1 GCA_028281675.1 Simkaniaceae bacterium | reverse complement strand
CGAAGCTGGCTTCGTGCAAGCCAGGGAGATCGAGCGCAAAATTGTCGGTGAAAAGATCTGGATGAATTTTCACTATTTTAAATTACTTCAGCTATAACTTTTTCGATTTTGAAGAAGGGGCTGAGCAGCTTCAGAATCGAGGATCCATAGGGCCTTATTCCTTGCCACACCAATGAGGGAGACGGGGTAGGGAGGCTGATGTTTTTCCAAGAAAACCTGTTTCACCATATCAGCTTTTGACTTGCCAAGGACATAGAGAACAATGTTTTTGGCTTGATTGATGCAAGGATAGGTGAGGGTCATTCGCCAGGTTTTTTTTTGAGGAATTTCGTTTGCGCAGACAAGGGCGTTTTTTTCCTCGAGGGCCTTTGTTCCTGGAAAAAGGGAAGCGGTGTGGCCGTCTTCTCCCATCCCGAGCATAACGAGATCAAAAGGACGGGGACCAAGCGTTTCTTTAATTTTCTTCTCATAAGCGCGGGCATTTTCTTCGATACTAGCTTCAGCTTCCATCCGAAAAATATGGTCGGGGGGAATGGAGAGGGTTTTGAGACCGGCATCCATAGCCATCCGGAAGTTGCTTTCTGGATCGGTAGGAGGAGCAGAGCGCTCATCACTCCAAAAAATAAGGACTTTTGTCCAATCGAGTTCCCCTGAATAGGAGGGAGAAGAGAGTTTTTCAAAAATGACTCTCGGAGTCGAACCCCCGGAGAGAGCAACAGTGAAAAACCCATGGGTTTTGATCGCTTCTTTGCCGCAGTTGATAAAGTGTTCCACTGCAAAGATGAGGGTTTCCTCTTTCTCTCCAGGATGGGCGATATCGCGGCGATCATCCCATGAAAAAAAATGGTGTTTGTTACTCATCGCAAAGAGACTCGTTTTTAATTCCCACTAGAAACTTAAGCATGTTGGTATAATGAGTGCTTGTCCCTTTGTGGCAGATTTCTTTCACGAGGGATTGACCTGAAATATCTTTATCGAGAACGTGGATGGTTGGAAGAGAACAAAACTTAGGGCTCGAGTTTTCAATCATCACGTGGTGGGGACATTTTTTATTCCGTTTAAAGCTGTAGTGGTATTTATGGTCGGTTTCGATCTCAATAGAGAGGATCCTTCCAGGAGAAACCTCTTCCATTTTATCTGCATGAAGGGTCACCTCTACAGAACCAAATTCACTTTCATAGTGAAAGGAAAGGGGTTTGCCTACTTTTTTTAGGGTCCATCCAAGTTGAACAGCAAGCCATCCTTGGAGGTAAATCGACTGGATGTTCGTGTGACATAAATAATCAGATTCTTGGCAGTTATAGTGGATTTGGATCTTGTTGGCATGTTTAATGTCATCAAGACAACTCTGCCCTTTAAAAGCGCTTGCAAAGAGCCCTCTCCATCCTTCCGTGCGGGCCCAATTAAGATCTGCAACGTCAGCTGAGCATCTTTCGTCATGCTCAAGAACCGCTTTAGCAAAGGCGGGAAGGTCACAAGCAGATTCTGAGTCAAAGATAACCCTATCCGCTAAATGTTCAAGTCTTTCTGCAATAGGGTTTTTTAATGAAGGGTCGTCGGCATGGACAAGATAGATAGGAAGATCTGGAAGAATGTGGGGGAGAATGACGAAGGGAACGCGGGGGTGGTCTTTATTGCATACCTCTACTTCAATTAAGTCACAGGCAATCTCATATTCTCCTTCATCCGCTGTCATGACTGATACAGCTGTTTGAAGATCTTGATTTGAGCAAGCTTCGTCATAGGTAACAAAGATGATTCTACAGGGAAATTTTTCAATGATTTTTTGAGCAACTTCGTTAAGGTATCCGACCCTCTGAGATTTCTTTGCATAAATGATAAGGTTAAATAGGCAGGCCCGCATCTTATTGGTTCCCTGAAGGGAATCCCAAATTTTTTCGAGTTCAGATTCGATGTCAGATGGATGAATTGTATTTACCATGATCTATTTTACCGTGTTAAAAGACTCAAATCAAGCGCCATTTTCGACCGTCGCGAGCAAGCATTTCATCGGAAGACTTGGGGCCCCAGCTTCCTGCTGCATAGTTAGGGAAATCTTTAGGATCGGTATTAGCCCAGTGGTCAAGGAGAGGAGTGAAAAACTGCCACGAATGAAAAACCTCATCTTGGCGGGCAAAAAGGGTACTATCGCCGGCGATACAGTCACAAATAAGACGTTCATAAGCATCAGGGGGAGTTAGCCCAAAAAAGGCCCCATAGCGAAAATCCATTTTTACCGGTTGAATGGGACTACTTGGCCCGGGAACCTTACAATTAATTTTAAGGGCAATTCCTTCATTGGGTTGAATACGGATTGCTAAGACATTGGGTTCGTGTTTTTGCCCATGTTCTTGAAAAAGGACTCCTGGGGGGTGTTTAAAGGTGACGGCTATTTCAGTTGCTCTTTTTGGGAGACGTTTTGCGCCGCGGAGATAAAAGGGGACTCCATCCCATCTCCAATTATCGATAAAAAGGCGAACAGCTCCATAGGTTTCAATTTTAGATTTGGGATCAACATTTTCCTCTTCGCGGTACCCTTTTACCTCATCACCTCCAATAAAGCCCTTATCATACTGCCCACGGATGGCAGAGGTTTCAAAATCTTGATCTTTAAAGGGGCGAAGAGCCTCTAGAACCTTTACTTTTTCATCATGGATACTATCTGCACTAAGATTAACAGGAGGCTCCATAGCAATGAGGGAGAAAAGCTGCATCATGTGGTTTTGCATGATGTCGCGGACAAGTCCCTGCTCTTCATAAAATCGCCCCCGCGTTCCGATCCCAATTTCTTCAGCGACGGTAAATTGAACGTGGTCGATATAACGATGATTCCAAAGATTTTCAAAAATAGAGTTTCCAAAGCGGAAGACAAGGAGATTTTGAGCTGTTTCTTTCCCTAGATAGTGATCGATCCGGTAGAGTTGCTTTTCTGAGAGGTGAGCCATGAGATCTTTCTGGAGCTCTAAGGCAGAGTTTAGATCATGACCAAAAGGTTTTTCTATGATCACACGGGACCATTCTTCCCCTTTCTCAGAATGTTCATAGAGGAGCTTATGTTTCTTTAGTTTTTCGATAATGGTGGTAAAGAAGCTTGGCTGCGTCGAAAGGTAATAAATCCGGTTTCCCCTAGTCCCCATTTGTGCATCGATATCGGCGAGATGTTTTGCAAACCGTTCATAGCCGGCATCATCATCAAACTCTGACTGGTGGTAGAAGAGCTGTGGGTGAAAGGTGTCCCACACAGTTTCTTCAATCGGTTTAATGCGGGAATGCTCGTTCACCGCTTTCTTCATTTCCTTCTGGAAAACCTCGTTGGTTTTTTCCCGTCTAGCAAAACCGCAACAGGCAAAATTGGTGGGGAGTTGCCCTTCCCTTTTTAAGTTATAAAGGGCAGGCATGAGCTTCCGCGCTGTTAGATCGCCCGTTGCTCCAAAAATAACAAGAATACAAGGATCTAAACTACGTGAAGTTTGTCCTGGCTCTTCAAAGGGGTGTATATTTTCCTTAGACATAACCCAAAGGTAAGTGAGAAAGAATTTTTTATCTAGGAAAATGTATGTGTTTGTGGAAAACCATCCCCTCAGATCTGAGGGGATGAATAAGAGAGCAAAATTACTTCATTCCTTTTAAGAAAGCAGTCACTTCGCTTGATTTTTTGCTTTCGATAAGAGCAGGACCGGATCCTCTGCCAATTTTATAGGCACGAGTTTTTCCACTTTTATCAAGAACAACAACACCTCTAGCTTTATCCCACTTAAGGTTTCTAGCATTTTTAGAGAGATGTTTTTTTGCTAGAGCAGCATCTTTTTCCTTAACCTCTTTACGGCTGATCGTTTTAAGGTTAAGAGCTGAAAGAGCTGTTTGTTTAACAGGAGCTTTAGCAACAGGCTTTTTTGCTACAAACTTCATTCCTTTTAAGAAAGCAGTCACTTCGCTTGATTTTTTGCTTTCGAAAAGAGCAGGAGCTGCTCCTCGGCCAATTTGGTAGGCACGCGTTCTTCCACTTTTATCAAGAACAACAACCTTTCTAGCGGAATCCCACTTGAGGTTTTTAGCATTTTTAGAGAGATGTTTTTTTGCTAGAGCAGCATCTTTTTTCTTAACCTCTTTACGGCTGATTGTCTTAAGATTAAGAGCTGGAAGAGCTTTTTTAGTAGCAGTTTTAGCAACAGCTTTTTTTGCTACAACTTGTGCTTTTTCTTCAGTAGCAACAGGTTGCTTAACTGAAGTGTCTTCTTTTTTTTCTACAGTTGGTTCTTCTAAAGTCGAAGATGGGTGGTATATTTCATTAACATCATAATTGTCATATGAATTTACACTTGAAATTTCTGACATAATTGTCCCTTTTTGGTTTCAGTAAAGAGGAATGATCCCCGAATTAATAAACGCATTAATTATACTCAATTACAAAATAATATCAATCTAAAATAAAGAGTTAATTATCTTTGAGTTTTGTAATTAAAATTTGCTATTAGTCGTTGAGATATTTAAACATTGCATTAACACAAGAGAGGGCTTCTCGTTGATCCTCGGGATCTATAGAAATTATTTGAGAAGGGAGGGGATTTTTCAGAGCTTTTAGAATGAGCTCGAGACTGTTGGACTTCATATAGCGGCACATCATGCAAGAGCCAACAAGGTTGAGGTTTGGGTTTTCCACCTGGAGGCGGGAGGCGATCCCACATTCTGTGAGGATGAGGAAGGGGTTGGGATCTGATTTGTGATCGTTGATGTAATTAACAATTTGACTCGTGGAGCCCACGACATTGGCCTCTTTGATGACTGACTGTGAACATTCGGGATGGGCAAGGACTGAAAGATCAGGGTAAGATTTTCTTAAGGATTGGACCTCACTAGTGGTGAACTCTTCATGGACATAGCAGGAGCCATCATAGAGTTTAATTTGTTTTTTATTTCCCAAGGCATTTTGGACATTTTGCCCCATGAGTTTGTCTGGGAGAAAATAGATTTTATCATTGGGGATATTTTCAATGATTTTATAAACATTAGAAGAGGTCACACAAACATCGCAGGCAGCTTTGACAGCAGCTGTGGTATTGATATAGCAGACGAAGGTGTGATCGGGGTGCTTTTCTCTAAGGGCATGGACATCATCAGCTGTAATGCTATCTGCAAGGGAGCATCCCCCATTGGGGTTGGGATCGATCACCATTTTTTTGGGATTAAGGATTTTTGCTGTTTCAGCCATAAAACGGACAGCGGGAAAAACAATTATCTCTTCCGTGGCTTTTTTAGCCTTAAGAGCAAGACCATAGGAATCGCCGACATGATCGGCTACAGTATAGAGGATGTCGGGGTGAACATAGGAGTGGGCAAGGATAAGAGCATTCTTTTCTTGTTTGAGTGCCTGGATTTCTTCGGCGATAGGAGCAAGTCTTTCGCACCGTTCAAGGGTGTAGTTGCAGAGGGGATTATCAACAGTGATATTTTTCAGTTTTTCATAGAGTTTTTCAGCGAGCATATTATAAACCGTCTAGGTAGCTTTGAAGGATGAGGGTGGCACTCATCGTATCGACATGAGAGGACCGTTTTTTTCGAGAGACACTTCCCTCTATCATAAGTTTTTCAACCTGTTTGGAGGTCAGGCGCTCATCCCAAAGGATCAGAGGGAGGCCACTTTTTTTCTCTAAGATTTCGGCAAACTTCCGAACTGTGGTTGTGGTGTCACTATCTTTTCCCGATAGTAGGAGAGGGAGGCCAAGGACAATGGTTTCCACCCCTTCGAGTTCTTTAGTGACGAGTTCTGCAGTATCCTCAAGAGTTTTTCCAGCAATGATTGTTTTTATCGGTGATGCAATCATCTTCATCGGGTCAGAACGGGCAATTCCAATCCGCTTTGCTCCAAAATCAATACCAAGAACTCTACCCATTGAGAATAGCTCCGATGAAAGCTTTAAAAAGAGGGTGAGGGGCGGTTGGTTTTGATTTGAATTCGGGATGGAACTGTACACCAATCATCCACGGATGATTCTTCAATTCGGCAATTTCACAGAGCCCTTCATAGATTCCTGAGATGATCAACCCTTTTTCTGTACATCTTTCTTTATAAAGATTATTGAATTCATACCGGTGGCGATGTCTTTCGACGATTTTTTTCTCTCCATAGGCTGCAAAAGCATGGGTTTTGGGAAGGAGAGTGCAAGGATAGGCTCCCAGTCGCATCGTTCCTCCAAAGTCTCTGACTCCTTCTTGTTCAGAGAGGAGAGAAATAATGGGATCGGGAGTATCAAGATCCATTTCCGTTGAGTTTGCCTTTTTCAGACCGAGAATAGAGCGGGCAAATTCAACAAAGAGAACTTGCATCCCTAGGCAAATACCAAAATAGGGGATTTTTTTTTCACGGCAGTGAGTGGCAACAGCGATTTTCCCCTCAAACCCCCTTTCCCCGAATCCTCCAGGGATGAGGTAACCATCGCAACCGTCGACTTTGCGAGCAGTTTCGGAGTCGTACCCCTCGACTTCAACCCTCACGCCATGGGCAATTCCACCGTGGTGGAGTGCTTCCACTACCGATTTATAAGCATCTTGATGATGAATATACTTACCAACGAGCCCAACTTTTATCGTTTTTTTCGGATTGAGATAGGTTGTCACCATTTTTTCCCAAGAGGTAATATTGGTTTTTTTACATTTGAGATTGAGAAGATTGCAAAGTTCATGGTCGAGATTTTGAGCAATCATGGTTAGAGGAAGCTCATAGATTGAGTGGTCGACATCGACTTGCTCGACAACAGCCTCTTTTCGAACGTTACAAAAAAGGGCAATTTTATCCTTTACCTCTTTTTCAAGGGGGCTTTCAGAGCGGCAGAGGATTAAGTTGGGGGAAATACCGAGACTTTGGAGTTGATGGACAGAGTGTTGTGTTGGCTTGGTTTTGACCTCTCCTGCCGCTTTTAAGTAGGGGACGTAGGTCATATGAATATTAATACAGTCATTTAGGTGTTCCAGGCGAAATTGTCGTATCGCTTCCAAAAAGGGTTGTGATTCAATATCACCGACCGTCCCTCCTATTTCAACAAGGAGAACATCGATCCCTTTTTCTTGATCGGCGGCAAGAAGGATGCGTTTTTTTATTTCATCGGTCACATGAGGAATCACTTGAACGGTATGGCCCAAATAATCGCCATGTCTCTCTTGTTTGATGACAGTTTCGTAAACTTGCCCTGAGGTAGCATTACTTGCTTTAGAAAGGGGGGTGTTGGTGAAGCGGTAATAGTGGCCTAAATCGAGATCGGTTTCAGCGCCATCATCAGTGACATAAACCTCTCCATGTTGAAAAGGGTTCATTGTTCCAGGGTCAACATTGAGGTAAGGGTCAAGTTTCAGCATGGCAATTTTAAGGCCGTGAGATTCCAGGATCATCCCAATGGATGCAGACGCCAGCCCCTTCCCTAAAGAAGAAACAACTCCACCGGTCATAAAAATATATTTTTTTGCCATTTGACTCCTATTCGGGTATATATCTATTTTAAAGGCATTCAGAATTATGATCCAGCATTTAGAGCGCCCCAAAAAACGGCTGCACCTAGCGATTATATTAATGATTATAGCCGCAGTATTTCTAGCAGCTCAAGCAGTGTGTGTGAAGCTAGCCTCTGATTACTTTAGCACCACTTTTCTTACTTTTGCCCGCTCCTTTGTGAATCTTGTATTGCTGATGATTTGGGTCTTTTTATCGCCAACGTCTCCAAAGGTATCCCAACTTTTTAAGACAAACAACTACAAACATCATGCAGTTCGTTCCATTTTTGGAGTAGCAGCTCTCTATTGTTTTTATTTCAGTATTAATAACTTTTCTTTAGCGACAGGAACACTGATTTTTTATTCCTTTCCCTTGTTTGTTCCCATTGCCGCTCGTGTTTGGCTGCGTGTTCATTTTGTTCACCGCCTTTGGTGGGGGCTTGGGATAGCTTTTTTAGGGCTTCTCTTTGTTCTCCGCCCAGGGGAGAACCTCTTTAACCCCTTAGCTATTGTCCCATTAATTGGCGCGATATTTGGAGCAACAGCAGTTGTTGCAGTTCGAACCCTGAATTATACCGAACCGTGGGAGAGGATCACGGCCTATTACTTTACTTTAAGTGTGATAGTAACAGCGACTGTACTCTTTCTTATTCCAAATGGGAATGAAGTCTATACCTTTAAAAGTTTAGGCCTCGCTTTTTTCGCTGGTCTCTTTGCAGCAATATTTCAAGTACTCCTTACGATCAGTGCGAAATTTGCGCCAATGCGACTCATTAGCCCCTTCATCTACCTCAGCTTTATCTTTGGAGCGCTTGCTCAGTATTTTGTATGGGGGGAAACGATCCAGTCAGGGGTGATTCTAGGATTTTGCTTGATTGCTCTCGGAACAGTTCTTCTTGTATTCCTCTATCCGAAAGATGATCTGAAATTTGCAAAAAAGAAGGGCTCGCATAAAAAACGTGCCCCATCTAAGAAATAATACCCGTGAATGCGACCTATTTCGCGGCAGCGGCCTTTTGAATTAGCGGAGATACAAGCTGAGTGCCGAGCCAAGGTGAGGGCCACCTTGGCGAAGGTGAGAAGCGAAGTAGATTCGCTGATTCAGAAGGATGGCTGCCGCGAAATAGGTCGCATTCACGGGTAATACCACTTCGAAAAAATCAAGCTTAATTCACCACTTTATTTTTCCGAAACAGGAGTTAAAACCCGCGAAATAGGTGGCATTCACGGGTATAATTAGAAGTCGAAGCGGATTTTACCCGTTATTCCATAAAACATCACATCTTCTGAAACCGAATTGACAAAGACTCTGTTAGGAATTCTTGCAGCATTGGGATTAGAAGTATCTTCTTGAACCATCATTTGGTTAGCGCGCCAATAATATTCAACTTCATAACCAAGACCAAGGGTAATATGCTTTGTCTCATTAAAGAAAGATTTCTCCCAAATCAATCCCAAGAACATCTGCACAGTGGGAACAAATAGGTGCTTATTTCCCTTAAGCTTTACCGACAAATCATTCCCAATATCTGTAGTATTAGCATCTGCTTTCATGTGAATGATAGAACTATCATCGCAATAAAGGAGAGCTGTAGCGAGCATTCCTGTGATACTAAACCCATCCCCGAGATACCACTTAGAGTTAAACCCTCCGCGAGGCCCTATCCCCCAAAGGTTAGATTTATCATTAAGCTTAAAGAGTCCTCCCACATCTCCTATGCCAGGGGTCGTAGGCTGATAGAAAATCCGTTGCTTCAGGTCAAGCCATGTCGATTTGAGACCAATAAAAGGGTGGGCTGAAATCATCTTACTAATGAAAAAATGGCGTCCAAGCTCAAGATTGATGTTATTATAACCGATACTAAAGCTTGATTTAGCGTTACTAGCAAATCTTGCTACAATGAATCGAGAAGGACGAATTGCTGAAGGGGGATTTTTTTGGGTCGAGTCTGAGCTATTCGTATCAAACCAGGTATAGTTGAGGTTGATATCCCACATATCACGACAAAGATTATACCCGAGTCCCACGCGGACTCCCCAATCCCAACCAAAATCATTATGTTTTAAAGCTCCATGATGTGGTGGGAATAAAAGGTTTTGCGGGGTCCCTGCAAATTCTTCCGTATAAGCATATTCTGTCTCACCTACTTTTGCATGCCAATAAAGGGGATCAACAATAATGAATACACCATTTCCACCTTCTCTTCTTCCAGTGGTAAACGAAGTTCCGAAATTGCCTAAAGCATTGGTTTTTCCCACCTCTTGCATCTCTTTTTCAAGTTTTGAGACTCTATCATCCATACTTGAATAAGCCTGAAGAAGGATCGACGGGATAATTAACAAACTTAGAATAAATAGTTTGGTTTTCATTTATTTCTCCATAATCAATAATTTTGTTCTTTTGGTTCTCGTTTAGTTTGTTTCTTTTTAATTATAAAGAAAAAAGTGGACGATTTTTTCTTGCAGCGTTATTATCTGTCTTGATGACACCGTTGCAGAAATACCGCTTAAAATATAAACCCACTCTGCCTAAGGCTTTAGAAAATTTGAATGGGGTGACCTTCAAAGGAGGTGGAAAAACTCTTGCCTTGGGGAACGAAAAAGAAATCGAAAAGCATTTCCCCAAAACCTTTGGGCGTCCACTCCTTCATTCTGTGGAAGGGGGCTCCACTCCAGCAAAAGGACTTAAAGTAGGCGTTGTTTTTTCTGGAGGGCAAGCATCAGGGGGACACAATGTCATTACTGGACTCTTTGATGCCCTTAAAATTTTTCATGCTGAAAGTCAGCTCATTGGTTTTCTTGGAGGTCCCTCAGGAATTATCGAAGGAAACGCCCTCGAGCTTTCTGAAGATCTTCTTGCAAACTATCGGAATCAAGGAGGCTTTGATCTTATTGGTTCGGGGCGTACTAAAATAGAGACAGATGAGCAACTTGATCAATCAATCGATACTTTTAAAAAGTTTCTCCTCGATGGAATGGTGATCATTGGAGGAGATGATTCCAATACAAATGCTGCTATCCTTGCCGAATATGCTCTAAAAAAAGGGTGCAAAACCAAAATCATAGGTGTTCCCAAGACTATCGATGGCGATCTGAAAAACGACAAGGTCGATATTTCCTTTGGATTTCATACTGCAACAGCTACCTATGGTGAAATGATAGGAAACATTGCTCGCGACGCCCTTTCAGCCAAAAAATATACCCACTTTATCAAACTCATGGGGCGCTCTGCCTCTCATATTGCTCTTGAGTGCGCTCTTTTAACGCAACCAAACTGCACCTTGATTGGAGAAGAGGTTGCTGCAAAAAAGATGACCTTAAAAGAGGTTACAAACACAATCGCTGATCTTATCGAGAAAAGGGGAAACCGAGGGAAAAACTATGGTGTTGTCCTCATCCCGGAAGGGATCATTGAGTTTGTCCCGGAGATGAGAGCCTTAATAAGTGAGCTCAACACCCTCCTTTCAGAAGGAAAAGATGAAAAATCCTTGAGCGTTGATGGGAAAAAGACCTTTCATTTCCTCCCTAAGGAGATTGCGCAGCAGCTCCTCCTTGATCGCGATCCTCATGGGAATGTTCAAGTTTCTCATATTCAAACGGAAATTCTCTTTAGCACCTTAGTGAAAGAAGAACTCAAAAACCGTCCCACCTTTAAGGGGAAGTTTAGCCCTCTCCACCATTTCTTTGGATATGAAGGACGGGCCGCTCTTCCCACAAATTTCGATGCCACTTATTGCTATGCCCTTGGACATGTTGCAGCACTTCTTATACGCGAAGGACATACGGGTTACATGAGCGCCATCTCTCATCTTTCTAAACCACCATCGGAGTGGGACATCTCTGCTATCCCTATTACTTCTCTCATGAACCTTGAAACGCGGAAAGGGAAAGAAAAGCCAGTGATTCGCAAAGCCCTTGTTGACCTTTCGAGCCCATCTTTTAAGTTTTTCGAGAGAAGCCGGATCAAATGGATGGAGGAGGATCATTACCAATTCCCGGGTCCCATTCAGTTCGAGGGTGACCCTTCCATTACTGACGGACCACCCAAAACTTTACTGGTTTAAAAAGAGTTCCAACCCCGCAAAATAAACTTTCTTATCAAGATAAAGAAAACCTGGCCCTTTAGGGCCGGGTAGTTTAACGCCATTTTGGGAGGGGTACGAAGCCCCTCCCCAAAACGATTCCCCGTCCTT
>JANQJL010000041.1 GCA_028281675.1 Simkaniaceae bacterium | reverse complement strand
AGGACGGGGAATCGTTTTGGGGAGGGGCTTCGTACCCCTCCCAAAATGGCGTTAAACTACCCGGCCCTAAAGGGCCAGGTTTTCTTTATCTTGATAAAGAAAGCAGCCACACAAAATCTGGAACTTGGGTTAAATTCTAATCTCTTGTACTCTGAGAGAGTACAAAGGATTTAGAATGCTAGACGAATATGATGCTTGGTTCGAAAAAAATCAGAGCGCTCTATTGGAAGACTTTTTTGCCTTCCTTAAATTCCCTAGCATCAGTACCGATCCTGCTCATAAAAAGGATCTCCTCTCCTGCAAGGATTGGCTTGCTTCTTATATGAAAGGGATGGGCCTTGAAACACAAGTTTGGGAAACGTCTGGATATCCCACACTGTTTGGAACGCACATCGTTAATGAAGGGCCAACCCTCCTTTTTTATGGGCATTATGATGTTCAACCTGTTGATCCTCTCAATGAATGGAAAAGCCCTCCCTTTGAACCGGAAATTCGTGATGATACGGTTTATGCAAGGGGGGCGATCGATAATAAGGGACAAGGGTTTTACACCCTTTCAGCCATCCGCGCGTTTTTTGAGCTTTCTAAAAAGAAAAAGGTCAATATTAAGGTCCTGATTGAGGGAGAAGAAGAAATTGGGAGCGGGGGCCTTGAGGGGATTTTAGATGCTAAAAGGAAGGAGCTTCAAGCAGATCATATTTTTATTGTAGATGTCGATATGTATGGAAAAGGGATTCCTGCTGTGACACTTGGAGTTCGAGGTGTTACAAGCATTAATGTGACGGTGAAAAATAGTAGTGCCGATCTTCATTCTGGCGTATTCGGGGGCGTTGTTCTCAATCCCGCACGAGCTCTTGCAACTGCTGTTGGAAAGATGTGGGATGAAAAAGGGAAGGTTACGATTCCTGGTTTTTATGAGGGAGTAAAAACCTTATCGAAAAAGGAGCACGATGTGCTCGATTGGGAAGCAGATGCTAAAGCAAGTGCCGCTCCCTTTGATATAAAGGTTTTTCAAGGAGAAGGAGGCTTTTCCCTTCTTGAATCGAACTGGATCCGTCCAACGCTTGAAATTAATGGGATGGAGAGTGGTTATACAGGAGATGGGGTTAAAACGATCATCCCCTCAAAATCAATGGTCAAGTTGTCATGTCGCTTAGTTCCCAATCAAGACCCAGAACATGTTATCGCAGCAATTGAGACTTTTTTGAAAAATAATCTACCAGAAGGTATAGAGATAAGTTTAGAAAAGGGTCATGGAACACCTGGAATGATGACACCTCTTAATTCAAAGACTGTCGAAGGGGCTATTAAAGCTTATGAAGCAGTTTTTAAAACAAAGTGTCGGCGTAAACTATGTGGCGCAACGATCCCCATTGCTTCACTCCTTTCTAAGGCCTGCGGAGGAGAGCTTGTGATGATAGGTGTGGGACTTTTAACCGATAGCATGCATGCTCCTAATGAGTGTTTTGGTCTTGACCGATTTAAGGAAGGGTTTTTATCGGTGACTCAAATTTTAGAGGTCTTTTCTAGTGGAGACTCGAATGAATGAAACACTAAAGAAAGGGGGAGATTTTTCTCCTTCCAAGACAGAACCACTATTTTGGATGCTTCTCGGTCCTCTCCTTGTGATGCTCACATTAATCGTTGCTTTCCCAACCCTCTCTAACCCTTATCTTCCTCTCATTACCGTGATGGGCTTTGTCCTTTCTTGGCGCTATCGACTTAGTGGTTTTTCCTTAACACTTACGGTTTTTGTTTTCTACTTTGCCTTTAGTTATTTGTTTGGACATCAAGATGCTTTTCTCTGGAAGATAGGGTGGGGATGTTCTCTAGCTCTAGGGCTAATGATCTCATTTTTATCTATGGAAGAGCTCAAAATTTACTATGCTAGACAAAAAGGGGAGAAGGAAAAAGCGCTTCAAGAACTCCAAACCTCTCTTCAGAGTTTTGAAGAAAAGACCGCAGCTGAGAAACGGACACTTGAAAAAGAGATCGACACTTTAAAAGAAGGGCTGTTATCTTCTCGAGAAGAGGTGGAAGTTCTGCTCAATCTTGTTGATGCAAGTCGAATTGAATCGGATAAAGTTTATAAACAAAGCAATGTAGTTTCTGCAGAGGCTTTAGAAATGCACCGGACAATTGAAACTTTGAAAATCGATCTTGAAGTGAAAAGAGAGAGGCTTTCAAAACTTGAGGAGGAGAATCAGAAGATCTCTAAAATTGGAGGTCAAAGACTAAAAGAGCTCAATGCCCTTCGTGTAGAGCTTTATCAAGCGCGACTACTTTCAGAAGGGTATCAAAAGCAAATTCAGCGTGCTCGTGAGTATTTCCTCTCTCAGAAAAAAGAGCAAAAACCCTCTCCACTTAAGGAGGAGGCCTCACTTCAAGACCAAGGACAGCAACTGATCTTAAAAACTCTTGAGAAAGATAAAGGGATGGTCAAAAAGGCTTATGATCAGACTTTAGGCGATTTCCAGCAGCTTAAAAGTGCATTAGAAGAGGGAAATCTGAGGCTGAAAAAAGCCCCTGATGGCGCTCTTGGGCTTGAGGTCGATCGTCTAAGCTCTGAGGTCAAAGAAAAGAAGAGGAAACTCGAGCAGACCAAAACTGAGCTGATAGGGATTGAACGGGAAATCTTCATCATTAAAAAAGGGCTCCAAGAACAAGGGGCTTCTGTTCATTAAGGGAGGGTGAGGATTTCGTACCCCTCATCAGTGATGAGAAGGGTGTGTTCCCATTGAGCACTTGGTTTTCCATCAAGAGTGCGCGCAGTCCATTGATCTTTTGGATCGATCTCTCCTTCACGTACCCCTGCATTGATCATTGGCTCAATGGTAAACGTCATTCCAGCGGTTAAGGGAATAGCCATTTTATTATAGCAATGGGGGATTTGAGGAGCTTCATGGAAGTCAATACCAACTCCATGAGCGACAAACTGATTAACAACGGAGCACCCTTCGCTACTCGCATAATCTTCGATCACTTGGCCAATCTCTGATATAAGAATGCCTGGCTTTAGGATTTTGATAGCACGCATAAGACATTCATAAGAAACATCAACCACTTTTTGTTTTTCTTCAGAAATCTCGCCGATACAAACCATGGCGCTGCAATCCCCGTAGTATCCATCCAAGATGGAGGTGACATCGATATTCATAATATCGCCTGAAACAAGGGGTCTGTTGCCAGGGATGCCGTGGCAGATCACCTCGTTCAAAGAGGTGCAGATCCCCTTGGGAAACGGGGGGTGTCCATATCCTAAAGCTGCAGGGATGGCTCCAGCTTCTTTATGAAGCTCCATCGCATAATCATCAAGCTCCAGGGTGGTGACCCCTTCTTTTGCCTTAGCGCAGACCTTTTTAAGGATATTCGCAGCCAACTTGGAAGCTCTTTGAATCCCTTGAATCTGCTCAGGAGTTTTTAGGACGATCTGATATTTTTTAAAGTATTCTTTTTTTAAGCTTTCAAAGTTTTGTGGGGGGAGGAAAGGGTGGTGGCATTTTTTCCATTTCTTTCCACTTCCGCACCAACAGGGATCATTTCTTGCGATCATAAGGTTTCCTTTTGCGACTATTGTATGAAAAAAATTTGCTCGTGTCTAGCGATATAGTACTCGCTTTAGAGTAAGGCCATGAGCGGGAGCAGTGATTCCAGCAAGGGTTCTGTCCTTTTTTTCTATTAGACGTTTCACTTCATCTAGAGTCAGTTTTCCCATTCCAAGGTAGACGAGAGTTCCAACAAGATTTCGGACCATCTTATAGAGAAAATGATTCCCCTCAACTTCAAAATGGAGCGTTTCGCCCATCTCGAAGATATCGAGGCGGGTAAGGGTGCGGATGGTGTCCTTTGGTTTTGGGTTGCAGCTGTTGCAGAAAGTGGCAAAGTCGTGGGTTCCAATCAAAGAAAGGGCCCCTTCTTGCATGAGTTTTACATCAAGAGGTGTGTGAATATGCCACGAAAAATGGCGCCTAAAAGGGGACTGGATAGGAGATAGGCAAAGGTGGTAGTGGTATTCCTTACCCGTGGCACTCAGAGTGGGGTGGAAAGTTTCCCTCTCTTCCTCAACGGTTTGAATACGGATTGTTTTAGGAAGAAGTTGATTAAGGCTTACCTTAACTTGACTCAAATCAAGACGTTTTTCAGCGTGGAAACTAACAACTTGCCCCTCAGCATGTACACCCCGATCTGTTCTTGATGCAGCTTGTAAAATAGTGGGGCGCTGATAAATTGTTTCGAGTGCTTTTCGAACCGCTTCTTCAATCGTCATTCCATCGCTCGATTCTTGCCACCCTAAAAACTTTGTTCCATCGTAGGAGAGGACCATCTTAATATTCATGGAGGAAATGGTAACACAAATTGTTATTTTTGGAGAAAAAAGGAAAGACCCTCAAAAAACATTTGAACAGCCATCAATGTTAAGAGGAGTCCCATTAATCTTTCACAAGCAATGATTCCTCGGGTTCTAAGGATTTTTTTGAGGAAAGGAGCACTAAGGAGGATGATTGTTGAAGCAATCCAAGCAATACAAATGGATCCGATTAAAAGAGGAAGGGGCTCGCGGTGAGAATAGATTATCACAGCAGCAAGAATTGCAGGACCAGCAACAAGGGGAATGGCTAGAGGGACGATAAAAGGTTCACTTCTATCTGGACTTTCATAAGCACCCTCCTTTCCGCTAGGGAAGATCATCTTTAGGGCAATGATAAAGAGGATGATTCCTCCAGAGATCAAGATCGTTTCTTCCCCCACATGAAGGATTGTTAACAGGTGTTCTCCAACGAAGGTAAAGAGGATAATCACAAAAAGGGCAATCAGGAGTTCACGGACGATAATCCTTCTCTGACGTTTTGCTTTGATATCTTTTAATATAGAGATATAAACAGGGATATTCCCAATAGGATCCATCAATAAAAATAGAGCGAAAGAAATGGAAAAAAGTGAGTAGCTATTCATGAACTTATCCTGTATTAAAGGATTTATTTAATTTCTTCAGTTTTTGAGCAGATTTTTTCTTTTTATTTTGATCACATTGTCCAGATGACAAGGGTTCAAAATGA
>JANQJL010000035.1 GCA_028281675.1 Simkaniaceae bacterium | reverse complement strand
TTGTCCTCTTCCCAAATGAAGTAACCGCAAATTAATAGAAAGTTATCCAATAATTACTTAACTTTCAAAAAAGAACAACTATGCGGAAGAGCAAATTTTCAGAATCGCAACGAATGGCCATTTTAGCTAAACATGATGCTGGTCAGAGTGTAGATGATATTTGCCGGGAGCACCAAATCAGCCCTGCTACTTTTTACAAATGGAAAAAAGAAGTGGCAGATAATGAGGATGAGAACAAACGTCGAATTAAGCAATTGGAATTAGAAAATGCCCGACTCAAAAAGATGTATGCTGAACTAAGTATAGATCACGAAATTCTATCGGACGGCTATGAGATGCTAAAAAAGTGGCAAGCCCAGGACGCCAGGAAAAAATGATCGATCAGGTGAAAAAGATTACTCCACCGGATAACCAAGCGATTTGTTGCCTGGGGCTTCTGGATGGTCTTTCACTACTTAAGACGGCAAGGGCATAAATGGAACCATAAGAAGATATATCGGATCTGGAAAGCAGAGGGTTTGCACCTTAGGTTACCTCCCAAGCGCTCAAAGATCAAACGAAAGTATTTGGATCTTTTAGCTCCAGAGCAAATTAACGAAGGATGGGCTATGGATTTTGTCAGTGATTGGGTAGTTGGTCCAGGTCAGGAAAAAGTGCGCATTATCAACATTATGGATGAATGTTCCAGAAAAGCGCTGTGGACGGAGGCTTATTCCAGTATATCAGCCAGGACTTTAATTAAGGTGTTGAATAAAGTGGTTCAATGGAGAGGATGCCCATCTTACATTCGTTGTGATAATGGTCCGGAATTTATCTCTCATCAGCTGGCCCTATGGGCAGAAGAAAACAAGATAGAACTACGATTTATTCAACCCGGAAAGCCCAGTCAAAACGGATTACTTGAAAGGTTGAATGGTACACTGAGAAAAGAATGCTTAAACCTGGAATGGTTTGAATCTATCGAAAAACTTAACGAGCAGATACAGCAATGGTGGAGAGGGTGTAAACTAAAGTCTGTCTGTAAGAGGAAATAATTATTTTTATAACCTTAAAACAGACAATCATGACAAATGAAGAATTCGAAGCGTTCAAGAAAAAGGCCTTATCCCAACTCAAAAGCGGTCAATCTCTAACGGGTAAAGACGGGGTATTTGCTCCCCTTCTCAAAGAATTTATCGAATTGGCCCTGGAATCAGAAATGGAGGGCCATCTGGATGAATCACAGCGCAGTAAAGGCAACAAGCGCAACGGTAAAAAAACGAAGACGATCAAATCTTCTTCTGGACCTTTAGAAATCAGCACTCCCCAAGACCGGCAATCCAATTTCGATCCTCAACTGATCAAAAAGCGTCAAACGATTTTAGCGGATAGTTTGGAGAGTAAGATTTTGGGGTTATATGGTAAGGGGATGAGTTTGCGGGATATCTCTGTTCAAATTGAGGAGTTGTATGATATGGAGATCTCTCACACGGTGTTGAGTGAGATTACCGATCGGGTTTTGCCTCGGGTCAAAGCATGGCAAAACCGTCCTTTAGCTCCCTTGTACACCATTGTGTGGCTGGATGCGATGTTTTTTAAAGTCAGACACGAAGGGAAAGTCAAAACGCGAGCGTTGTACAACATTTTGGGAATTGATAAGGATGGTTACAAGGATTTATTGGGCATGTACATTAGTGAGAGCGAAGGAGCGAACTTCTGGTTGCAGGTATTGACAGATCTGCAAAATCGTGGATTAGAGGACATCTTAATAGCTTGTACGGATAATCTAAAGGGTTTTTCCGAAGCGATTTTGAGTGTTTTTCCCCAAACAGAGGTGCAGAGTTGTATCATCCATCAAATCCGCAATTCGCTCAAGTATGTGGCTTGTAAAGACAGCAAGGCATTTATGGCAGACTTGAAATTGGTGTATAAGGCGGACACAAAAGAATTGGCAGAAGCGGCCTTGGCAAAGCTGGCAGAAAAGTGGGGTGGAAAATATCCGGTAGTGATAGATTCGTGGCGAAGGAATTGGGATAAGTTGTCGACTTATTTTGCCTATACCCCATCGATTCGAAAACTAATTTATACGACCAATGCAGTAGAGGGTTTTCATCGCCAGTTGCGCAAGGTGACGAAAACCAAAGGAGCTTTTCCTTCTGATCAGGCCTTGATGAAATTAGTCTATCTGGCCAGCCAGCAGATCATGAAAAAATGGACTGCTCCACTACAGAATTGGAGCCTGACGGTTCAGCAACTGGCCATCAGATTTGAAGATCGGATGAGGCTGGATCTGGCCTGAAAAAATTTTAGCCGGGGGTGGCCTATGGGCCACCCCCGGCTAGGCTCCTACAAAAGTGTATCTTTATGAAAAATTATCAGACAGAATTAGGTTTACATACCCATTGCAAGCCAAAAAAGAACGATCGTTCTTCTAATTGTCTAGCCCCTTTTCCGCTTCCTTCCTTTGAAAAACCTCTCTACTCCTCTGCTCTTTTGAAAGCAACTCATCACGCAGAAATATTTTCCGTTGCCCTTGTATGATATGATGCTCAAAGCCATAAACATCAAGGGCTTTTTTGAAGAAAGAATTGTTATCCGCTTTACTTAAAAAAGCCTTTTTTAATTCCTCTGCTTTATCACTAGAAAGCCCCTGTAACGACTCCTCTACTTGCTTATCAAGATAGCGTTGAAACACTTTTTCCAATTCATTGTTGCTTTGCTCAACGGTTTCCTTTTGCGTTTTTCCCTGCTTTTTCTGCACAGCTTTATCAATCTCATCTTGATAATATCCCTTCTCCAAAGCCTTTAAGATGAAACCCTCTTTGTTGGGAACCTGGGCTTGTTTGAAATATTGTTCGCAATGCTTTAAAGTCTCTTTAATAAAAGAAATGTCATACTTTCAAATAATACTCTCTCCAATAGTTTCAGAAGAAAATTTATACTTTTTTAAGCCCTTTAATGCAGTCGGTAACTTGTGATTTGTAGCTATTTGTAAAGGCTGTAGCGTTGCTGAATCTCCGGGTCATTCCATTTCAGATGGCTTACCGTTTGGGGAAATGAAGAAAGTGATTTTTTCCACTTTTTTAGTTCAAGGAGTTTTCGATTCCCTGAAAGTAAAGCTGATGTCGGTGTATTTTTTCAGGTCTTTTTGTGCTTGTAGGATTATCCTTTTTTTGAAATTGTAATAGCGTCCATGATACTTTTCGGCTACTCCTAAAATCTCTTTCAACTCCTCCACCTCAAACGTTCTCTTACCGATTCCTTCAAAGGCTTTTAGCAGTTCATACATACGGAT
>JANQJL010000096.1 GCA_028281675.1 Simkaniaceae bacterium | reverse complement strand
AAACCTGGCCCTTTAGGGCCGGGTAGTTTAACGCTATTTTGGGAGGGGTACGAAGCCCCTCCCCAAAACGATTCCCCGTCCTTTAGGGCGGGGTTCACCTACCAAAAGCTGTCAATAAATTAAATTTTCGACTCTAAAGTCACACAAAAAGTATCAACCAAAACTGCCTCGTTTCAGTCTAACCTATAGTTACACTTTGCAGAAAAGCAATAATTCAGAAGTTTGACTAATTCAGCGCAATCATACTGATTTAACGTTGAGGCTTTAAGTTGATTAGTCCAGCTCTTGCAGCAATAATAGCAACTGAAAGAACAATCCCTCCTAATGCTAGTGCTAGGTATCCTATTCCATTTCGAATATTGCAAGCTTCCCATCCAGACTGTAGCTCAATCGGTACATTCCGATATTTCTTACAAGGATTTTCTTCCATTGCTCTTTGAGCTCTACGACTCATTACATGGGATGTTATTAATGTGAGAGCTGCACTAATAGACAAAGAAGGAGCAAGTTCTGCAGCACTAATTTTCCTTGATAGTTTTGGAAAAGGGATTCTTGCTACTACAGCAAGAAAAACCCCAGCTATGCAAGCAACATGCCAAGTAGCAAGCGCTCCCCAAATAAGAGCGTTTAAATTCGGATCTAAAGTATTAAGTGGACGATACTTTAAATTTTTTCCGTCATAGATATGCCCAACAGTAAAATACTCAATGCAATCACGGCATGCGATCATATCGTTTGTTATCCCATAAGCAATGCTGGTAAGCACAGTCATGCTCACTATTTTAATTGGTTCCCATGGAATGAATGCTCCTATAATAGCCAAGCCAGTAGCATTCAAAGTAGCATTCACTAAAGGTCTGTATCTCTGATTGATCAATGGTAAGGGCAAATCTCCTCTTACTGAAACGCTATCCATAAGTCTAATTCCTAATTTCTTTGTTAAAATGCAGCAAGGATACCAAAATCGGATCTTTTTAGCAATTATAAAAGAGGTGGAGATCTATTGAAAATGAAGCGAGTAGAAAGCAAAAAATTGAAACAGGGAAAAGCGAGTGAGATCTTGGGTTTATCTGTTATGTGAACTATCAATCTAAAAATATTTTTTGGTCCTCAGTTTTAAGAAAATGTAACTATAGGGTAGACTGAAGCGAGGCAGTTTTAAAGGCAGATGCCGTAGGGCTAGGATTAGTGATTCTTGGGGGAGGCATCCGGTCTTTTTCTAGTGAAAATTCTAAGAGTACTAATGGGCTTAGCGCTGGACTTCTTGTTGGCGGAGTAGCCCTAGTAGGAACGGGCGCTAAAATCATCTATGATGGGCGACAGCTTCTGTAAGGAGTTTATTTGTCATTGTCAATATCGATTGGGGTTTCTTCCTCATCCTCACCAGTAGAGCTACTGACCCATTCTTTGCAAAGGATGTAGATTGCTGCCATGATGAAAAAGATAGGAATCAATATTTTCCAGGAGATATTGAATTGTGCAATGACAAAAAACCCAACAAAAACAAAAAGGCTGACCGCTGCATCATGAAGCCTTCCTTGCAAAAGCTGCTTCAGAGCAAGGGGAATTCCAATGACAATCATGATTCCTGGCCACCAAGCATCGAGAAAAAGGATGATTGCAAGTCCTACTAAAAAGAGAGCTGTTGAAAGAGCTTTTGCTTTATTTTTTGCAATGAGGGGTTTTGCCATGATTGGTATACCTATTTATGGAGGAGTCTATATTTTTTCTTCGCTGCTTCTTTTTGTTTAGGAGAAACAAAAGAGCTCTTTCGACTTGAGACAATTGCTTTAGGGTAAGAGCGGATTTTCTCAATGGAAGTGTTGGGGAAGAATATGGAGAGAATCGCAGGAGCTTCATCACCACGCTCAGCCATTTGGCGGGCACTATAGAGACAAAGACCGACACCATTTCCGATTCCATAGCCTTCAAAGAGAGCGATATTCCCTTTGATACTTACATTAAAATCGTTACTTTTTAACTTGTCTTTTCCAATCTTTTCTTGGAGTACACAAAAATCAATATCTTCGGTATGTGTTCCATCATGAAGGCGGGTGGCATAAACCTTTCCAGAAGTGTGGTCGATGAAAAGATCCATTCCTGTTACACGATTTGTTTTCACAACTTTTGCAAGCTCTTGCGTATCCATAGTAAGCGACCAGTGAGATTCTATTCGGGCGCGACGTGCAAACTTCGATTCAACCCCTTCTGGAGTAGAAGTATTTTTTCGGAAGATGGAGGAATAACTAGCTGTTTTCCCACCGCAGTTTTCGGTCCAAGAGGCAGGGAAAGGTTGGCCTTCATAGGTCATGATGAGGTGCTTAGTATTGTCAACGGCTCGGTCTGAAGGAATGTTTTGAAGGATCAGGGCTGCACCTTGGTAGCCCACCTGCTGTTTTGTGACATGCCAGAATGCATCATAATTGAGAAGGGCAGTATAGTAGGCATCAGTCCGGGCAATAATTGCAATAGCATCGAGAACATTTGGAGGGAGCGAAGGGGAAACTTTTTCATTAAGGATCGTTTTTACATAGCTTTCAACGTCTACTTCATTGATGACGCTGATTTGATTTTCTATGTTATAAACCTCAATTCCCCCTCTATATTGAACACCATTAACCAAAAAGGTTGTGTCTGGACTTGTCGGGACAATTTGAAGTTGGAAAATTCCGAGAAAATTTTCTCCCCACTTAATCCCTTCTTGATGAGGGTGGAGATAAAACCGCTTTCCCCATCTACCAGAGCTTACTTTTTTATTATTTTCCGGGTTGTAGACGATGAAAGGGCCTCGTGCTTCAAGGAGGATCCCGTCTGACCCTTTTTCTAAAAGGACCTTAATGGTTGCAGGCTTCTCTGCCTCCATTTCTGAAATTTTTAATTTCTCCCCACTAAATGCAATTAGAGGTAAGCAGAATAAGAAAAAAAGAATTTTAACTTTCATCGAGTGTCTCTCCAGAAAATTGGTTAGGGGCCATCAATGGGCATCCTAGATGTTGATAGGCGAGTTTAGTCACTTCTCTTCCCCGTTGGGTTCGTTTAATAAAGCCTTGCATAATGAGGAATGGCTCATGGACCTCCTCAAGAGTTGTCGGTTCTTCTCCAAGGGCAGCAGCAATTGTCCCGATTCCTACAGGACCACCTTCATGGTGGTCAATAATGTGTTTTAGCATCCTCTTATCCATCTCGTCAAGGCCACGGAAGTCGATATCGAGCATTTCAAGGGCTGTCCGGGTTGTGATTTTATCTAACTTATTATCGGCACGCATTTGAGCATAATCACGGACCCACTTAAGAAGGTTATTAGCAATCCGAGGGGTTCCACGAGAGCGCTTAGCAATCTCAAGAATGGATTCATCGTTGATATCAACACTTAAAATAGAAGAGGAACGGGCGAGAATTTCAGCCACAAACTCAGCTGGATAGTAATCGAGTCGGCATGTAAATCCAAAGCGGGATCGTAGAGGGGCGCTTAGGAGACCCATTCGGGTTGTTGCTCCCACCAAAGTGAAGCGGTTAAGTGTCACTTGGACACTTCGAGCCTGCGGCCCAGAATCTAAAAGGAGGTCGAGTTTAAAATCCTCCATTGCAGGGTAGAGGTATTCTTCTACAGTGCGATTAAGGCGGTGGATCTCGTCGATAAAAAGGATATCCCCCTCTTTTAAATTGGTAAGGATTCCAGCAAGATCGGCGGGCTTTTCAATTGTTGGACCTGATGTGATGACAAGATCAGTCCCCATTTCTCTAGAAAGGATATAGGCAAGGGTTGTTTTCCCAAGTCCAGGTGGACCGCAAAAAAGAGCATGCCCAAGAGGCTCTTTTCGGTTTTTTGCAGCGCCAACGAAAACATCCAGCTTTTCTCGAACCATTGGTTGCCCAATAAAATCGCTGAGAGTTGGTGGCCGAAGGGTCAGTTCAAGTTTGCTATCTTTCTTTTCCCATGAGGATTTTACAAATGGTGGTTTCATCATCTTTTTATCACTTTCTTACTTGGTCCATACTATAGCCCAAGTTTCGGATTTTGTGCGGCCGCTTTCTTAATTTTTTAATTCTAAGCAAGTTGCTAAATCTCATCTAGTGTCTACACTATGTTTTCGATTTTGCGGCTTGCTTAGAATCAAAAACCTATTGAAATCGCCACCCACAAAATCCGAAACTTGGGCTATAGGGTGTATAAGAAAATAGTAGCAAGAAAAGGATTTCAAGCGCTATATCTAATCTATAAAAACTGAAAAAAGTTACAACTAGTGGTGATAACATGAGTTTACAATCAGATAGGTGGATCCGAAAAATGGCACTTGAAGAGGGGATGATTGAACCTTTTATCGATGCTCAAGTCAAAAGTGTTGATAATCAAAAAATTGTCAGTTACGGCCTTTCAAGTTATGGATATGACGTTCGAGTGGGGAATCATTTTAAAGTTTTTACCAATGTCCATAATTCCGTTGTCGATCCTAAAAACTTTACCGAAGATGCTTTTGTCGATATCGAGGGAGACGAGTGTATTATTCCTCCCAATTCTTTTGCTTTAGCACATACAATTGAATACTTTCGGATACCTAGAGGCTGCCTTACTGTATGTCTTGGAAAATCGACCTATGCCCGTTGTGGAATCATTGTGAATGTTACCCCTTTTGAACCGGAGTGGGAAGGACATGTGACTATTGAAATTTCCAATACAACACCCCTCCCAGCAAAAATTTATGCAAATGAGGGGATTGCCCAAGTTCTCTTTTTTGAAGCAAAAGAGGTTTGCGAAGTCTCTTACGCTGATCGGGCAGGGAAGTATATGAAACAAACTGGGATTACTGTCCCAACAATGTAGCGGCCTTCTTTCATGCTGGATAGGTTCTTGAAGATAAAATTACATTACATATTTCTGAAGAATTGGTGGGTGATTGCATTTATTCTGATGGCATGTGCCATTTATATCCAAGCAATCCATAAGAAAAATCGATTAGTGGCAGCATTGCAACAAAAAGTTGATACCCTTACGCTCGCAAAAAAGGAGGCAGAGGAAGCAAAAGAAGAGCTTCTCCTCCGAATGCAAAGCAAAGAAGATCCAGAGTGGATAGAACTCGCTTTAAAAGAAAAGCTCGGTGTCGCAGCCGAAGGAGAGCTCAAAGTGGTATTTGAATGATACTTCCCATCTTAATTGTTATTCTTGTGATCTTGATTTTTATATCGGGATTTTTATCAGCTTCAGAAACCGCCCTTTTTTCACTCTCCTCAATGAAAGTCCGTGCTTATCGTCATGGGTCTGATAAAAGAGGGCATTTGATTGCTCGTCTCTTAGCGCAGCCCCGGAAACTCCTTGTCACTATCCTAATGGTCAATGTTTGTGTAAATATCTTGGTTCAAAACGTTGTATCGGGGATTTTTGGATCCTTTTCGAGTTGGACCTTAACTGTTGGCGTTCCTCTTCTTCTGACCTTGATTTTTGGTGAGGTCATTCCAAAATCTGTTGCTTACCCCAAAAACACCTGGATTGCCTACCGCGCAGCTCCTATTGTTAGAGGAGTTGAGTGGCTTTTAAAACCTTTGCGGGATGGGATTACCTTTATCACAACAGGGATTTCTAAGTTCTTTTTCTTCTATCTCCGGAAAGAAAAAGAGATAGGGATTGAAGAACTCAAGCTGGCTCTGCGCACCTCACAAGAAAAAGGGGCTGTCTCTACGGAAGAAGCAAAACTCGTTCGTGGATATCTTAACCTGGAAGAAGATCTCGTTAAAGAGCTTATGTGCCCACGAAATGATATCCTTTTTTTTGATGTCAATGAGCCGATATCAAAGCTAGTGCGCCTCTTTGTTGATGAAGAGTGTACCCGTGTCCCTGTTTGCAACGGAGATTTAGAAAATATCTTAGGGATCATGACAGGAGGAAGTTTTTTCCTTCATCGCGACCACTTTAACTCATCCCACGACATTATCCCTTTCCTTCGGAAAGTCCACTATGTTCCCGAGTCGATGGTAAGTCGCGCCCTTCTCCACTACTTTTATCAGCAGGAAGAGACCATTGTCGTTGTTGTTGATGAATATGGATCTGTTTCAGGACTTATCACCCTTGAAGACTTAGTGGAAACGATTATTGGACAAATCGCTGACAGGCGAGATGAGGCAAGTCATTATACGCAGCCCTCAGAGGATATCATCATCGCAAGTGGTAAACTTGAAATGATCGAATTCGAAGAGATCTTTGATTATCACCTAGAGAGCCCTAACAATATGGCAACAATTGGGGGGTATTTGACAGAACTTTTAGGAGATATCCCTAAAAGTGGAACCAAGATTGAAAGGCATGGATTCCTCTTTCATGTCCTTGCCTCTGATGTCAATCGAGTACGTCGCATTTATATTCGCCGCATAAAATCAAAGAAGAGGAAAAAGTAATGGATGATTGGACCTTTTTTTTTATTCTTGTCATCCTCTCTCTTATCGTTCAGGGATTTTATTCCATGCTAGAGATGGCCTCCCTTTCATTTAATCGTGTCCGTCTTCAATTTTATGTGAGTCAAGGGAACAAAAGGGCCAAATGGCTGAGCACCCTCCTTGATAACCCTACCCGTCTCTTTGGAACGACTCTTATCGGTGTTAATGCAACAATGCAGTTTGGTTCAGAGTGTGCTAGACGTTTTTATTCATCGCTTGAACTTAGCCCCGATTGGGCTCCGATCTCACAAATCTTCATCGTCCTGATCTTTGCCGAACTATCTCCTATGTTTGCAGCTCGTCGCTATGCTGAAAACGTTGTAATGCTCGGAATTCCTATTATCTATCTGACTTCATTTATCCTCCGTCCAGTGATTTTTGTCCTAGATCTTCTCTGTCGTTTTATGAACTTACTCTTTGGAGTGAAAACCAGATCAGGTCTTTATCTTAGCCGTGAAGAGCTTCAAAAAGCGATTGAAGAGAGAGAGGATTCACCTAGCGAGAAGCTCGATCCAATTTTAGTGAATATTTTTTCTCTAAAAGCTAAAACAGCAAAAGATCTGATGGATCCGATTAGCGAGATGAAATCGATCCCCTCTGAAAATACCATCGGCGATCTTAAAGCTTTTCTAAACCTCCAAGCCCTTCCCTTTATTCCGGTCTATCACAAAAGTCCTAGTAATATCGTCGCCATCGCCTATCCCCGTGATCTTCTTCGCCATTCCGATGATACCCGTCTCCGCGCCTACTGTCGCGCGCCCTGGTTTATTACTGAGAAAAATTCAGTTCTTGAAATCATGAAAGAATTCCGTCGTAATAATCAAAGTCTTGCTATTGTCCTTAATGACCAAGGACAAGCTATAGGGACCCTCACACTCGATGCCATTGTTGATGAAATCTTTGGTAGGCGTGACGACTGGATCTCTTTTGGTGAATATGCTCCTGGTAAAGGAAAAGTTTTTGTTGACCGCTCTTTCCCAGGTGACACCCTTGTTTCTGAAGTGAACAAGTGGCTTTCCATTGAGATTCCTGCTAAGGGAGAGGAAACGCTTGAAGATCTGATGGCAAAAAACCTCGGACACCGCCCCGACCGAGGCGATGTTGTCCGCGTAGGGACCTTTGAACTTTCTGTAGAAGAGACCTCCCTCATCGCCGGTCGGACCATCCTCATCCGCTCCATCAACTAAAGGATAAGAAAAACAACCCTAGCCAAAATTGGTTGAAATTGGCCGTATCTCCTCAAAGATTTTTCGACATTTTCTGGTAGAATTCATTCGTGCTTTCTGTTAGACTTTTGCACAATTTCAAAGAGGAAACATGAGTGTTGAACTAAAGCCCAATTTATTTGCAAGTGAGCGGATCATTCCCCTCCTCCTAAAAGGCGTCTGCATTGGCATTTGCCATAAGCTTGCCTCTTCGCAGCTCAAAGGAAAAATGCTAAATATTCATGTTGTGGGACTGAGCGTCATCGCCCTCTCTAGCACCTATTTTCATCCTGAAGAGAAACTTAATCTGGTCTTCGGAGTTTTTGTCGTATCCATAGTTCATTCATTCAGTTGTAGTAACCTTGGAAAGGTTTTGTTTGCCCCCACTTCTTTTTTCCTCATCCATCAAATTGCACTCCTGATTATCGCGCAGAAAACGAAGAAAGCTATTGCAGGAAACATCACAGAAAAAAACGGAGAGGCCTTTTATAGTACGTATCAAAAATATCTTGCTTCTCTTGGTTATCAATCTGATCAAATAAAGTTGCAAAGTAAATTTGAAAAAAAGGTTTCAAAGGATCTCAATGATTTAACTAAAAACTTTTTAAATTTAGATAATAAAGATGGGTTTCTTTCTTGGAGGCAACTTAAAAATCATTTCCTCATTACAATACTAAGTACAGGTTTAGCAGAAGAGATACGGGAAAAATTCAAGCAACAGGAAACTCAGTTTATTGAGGATTGCCTTAAAAAACATCTCCAAAAAACTATGACTCTTGATGTAGCATACCGACAATATCAAAAGATCTTTAATATTGTCGGTATGCTACATCAAGAGTCATTGCTTAGAAAGATTGAAAGGCACGTATGTGAATATCTTGGATACCGATTATCTAAACCTTGTCTCAGAGAAAATTCCAATATTGATGAAGCGTACAAATTTGTAGATTTGGCTCCCAATACAACCTTCCTTAAAGAGCACACCAGCAAGATCTTTTTAAAAGCAAACTTTATCATTAACGAGTTAAACTTCCAACGTTGCATTGCAGCATACTCTATGGGAAATCAAGATGAAGCAAACGGGTATAATGAAGCTCTAAAAAACACCTCTTATGGTAGATTAACTAAGCAGTTTTTAGAAATTCCTATTGGAGAGATTCACAGAATTACGGGCCCGCTTTCTAACACCTTTAAAGCTAAAGCATTGCTTGATCAAGCTCAGCAACTCCACCTCATTTTGCTCGGAAAGCAACCATTTGCAAAAGGGGGTGAAAAATCTGTTTTCCTTGCTTACGATTTGACGGCTAAAAAGTGGCTGATTAAGAAAGAGATCACTGAAAGAGAATATAAATTATTTGAGAAAATGTGTGCATTTCAATCAAGGAGACCATCTCGTTATGACGGACTGCCTCAAGCTTCTTTTCTTGTTAATAAATCGCCCAAAATAAAAATCTATCAGCAGAAATTTGATGTGACTCTGGATCAAATTCATCTTTTGCCTGTTTCTTCTAAAATATCCCTTATAATTCCTATTCTAAAAATCATTAGAAATCTCCATCAATTAGGCATCATGCATGGTGACATAAAGTTTAAGAACATCTTACTCAACCCTAGGACATCCACTTTGATGCTTATTGACTTTGGATGTGCTAACAAAATTGATCATGATGCTACTTCCTATTTGAATGAACCAAAAAATCTTAGACGGTTCCCATATCATTTATGGTCACGTTCTATACGTTTTCCTGGATCCAAGTATATGGATGTTTCTAATTCTGAGGTTTTAAAGGAGCTAAAAGGTACCCCTTTATATTTGGACCCTTTATTGTATAAGCAAACCAAAGAATTTAGCGTCGAATTTAATAACAATTTAGAAAACCGACGTGGTAAATATTATGATAGAATAATGTTTTTGCGTCCTCGGGACATACTTACTGGTCGAATATATGTTTCCTCTAAAAGCATTCAAGCCTCCTACAATACATTTCTTGGTGAGGTAATCCAAGAATATCATATGGATTATGGACGATGTGAAGACATATGGGCTTTAGGCTTGCTATTTCTTGAATTGCTTTATGGAGAGCTTGCAGCTATTTATTTGTTGGATATCCAAAAATACCAAACGAGCCTTCCTCAGTCTGGTGTAGTTCAAGGAATTGATTATAGCCAATTATTTATCAACCTGAATCAACAAAAGATTGATACCCGGTTTCAAGACTTTCAAGAAACTCCATATATCACTATCATCAAGAAGATGCTGCGCATTAATCCAGCCGAGCGGATCACCGTTGCACAAGCTTTAAAAGAATTCGAAGCGATCATTCAACAAGTTTATTAAGGATCTTCTTTATGGAGGTGTTAGCGGTCTTTTTGGAGGGGATAGGGAGAATTCGTCGGGGAGGGTGATTAAGTAATAAACGCTGTTTGTTGTTTCTTAAACAATGCTGCTATGACCTCGGTTGCCTTTCTCACCTCATCTAGGGTGTTCATCCGAGAGAAGGAAAAACGAAGAGAGGATCTAGCTCTCTCTTTGGAGTAGCCCATGTTAAGGAGGATACGGGAAGGCTCTAGAGCACCAGAAGCGCATGCAGAGGCGTGGGAGGCAGCGATATGGTGCATATCAAGGGCGATGAGGAGGGATTCGCCGTCAACGCCAGGAAAGAAGAGGTTACTGGTGTTGGGAAGGCGAGGTCCTTTGCCATTGATCTCCAGATCGGGGATGAGTTGCATAAGTGTCGATTCAAAGGTGTCACGTAAATGTTTCATATGGGAGTAAGCGGCGTTTTCATCGAGGATGGAAAGGGCGCGCGCCATCCCGACGATTCCCGGGAGGTTTTCAGTCCCTGAGCGGAGTTTTTTTTCTTGGCCTCCACCGGTAAAAAGGGGGCTGAGTTTTAGGTTAGATCGAACAAAAGCAAAGCCCACCCCCTTTGGCCCATGAAGCTTATGGGCAGAAAAGGCCATGGCAGAGACTCCTTTAGGAATGGTGAAGGGCTCTTTTCCAAGGAGGGAAACACCATCGATGATGAGGGGAACATTTGCCGTTTTGGCGATTGCTGTAAACTTTTCTAGGTCGAGCTTTACTCCAGTTTCATTGTTTGCAGCGGTGAGGACAATCAACTTGGTATTGGGACGGAGTCCTTTTTGGAGATCGGACGGTTTGGGGGCTCCATAGGTATCAATAGGGAGATAGGTGATAGCGGCTCCCTTTGCTCGTAATTCATCGAGGGTATTGTAGACTGCAGCATGGTCAATAGGAGAGGTAATGATATGTGAGGTGGGGTCAGAAATAAGACCACGAATCAGGAGGTTTATCCCTTCGGTTCCTCCAGAGGTAAAGAGGATTTCACTTGTTTTAACATCTAGGAAATTGGCTATAGTGGCGCGCGCATCGGCAAGGATTTTTTTCCCTTCTTGTCCAAATGAGTGAAAGCTAGAGGGGTTCCGGGGAGGGGCGGAGAGCTCTTGAATCATTGCATCCAAAACGGCTCGGTCGAGTGGAGTTGTGGCATTGTTATCTAGGTAGATTCTCTCTTTCATCTGCTTTAACTAGTAAGATGGTCACATTATCGTAGCCACCTGCTTCTTTAGCTTTTTCGATCAAACTTGCAGTCGCACTTTTGATGTCCTTAGCGTTTTTTAAGATTTCAGCAATTTCATCATCGTTGACCTGGTCAGTCAATCCATCGCTGCACATCAAGTATATATCATTGGGACTTACTGGGGCAATATGGATTTCAGCTTCCACATCTGTCTGAGTACCAATAGCTCGGGTTAAAACATTTTTGTAGGGATAGTTTTGTGAATTTTCTTTTTTAACTTGTCCCTTAGCAATCATTTCATTGGTAAGGGAATGATCGAAGGTCAGCTGTTCGAGGAGCCCTTTTCGGAAGCGATAAATACGGCTATCTCCTACATGGCCATAGATCAGTGAACGTTCATGAAAAAGGAGGGTGCAGATAGTTGTTCCCATCCCCTTGTAATCTTTTTTCTTTTTTCCAAGGTGATAGACCCAACCATTGGCTTTTTGAATCCAGAGTCTGTTGAATAAAGAGAGATCAAAAATATTCCAATTTTTCTCTGAAGAGACAAAGAGCTCTTCAACAGATGCAGAGACAAAACGAACCGCTTCTAGTGCAGCAATTTCCCCAGCATTATGCCCCCCCATTCCGTCGGCAATGGCAAAAAAACCATGCTCCTTTAGACTTAAGAAAACATCTTCATTATTGGTGCGAACAAGCCCCACATCGGTTAGCCCAAAAGAGCTTAACTTATAGTTGCAGAAGTTCATGATGATGGATTTCCCTCCCTAACTTAAGAATTCTCAATTGCTCTCCATGGTTTCGAATAAAATAGCTTGAAACCTTCTGCAAAGCCTGTAGAACTATGGATAAAAGTCGGCGCACAGACCTTCCCGTTTTCAACTTGAAATTAAAAGTATACGAATAACACTAATCGAATTGAATGTCATGTGTAAAGCGATTGGAGCGATTAAAGAACGTTGCCTTTCATAGATAAAGCCAAGAAAAAGAGCTAGAATAAAAAGGGAAACAAGAAGAGAAAAATTACCCACGCCTTGTTGTGGAGAAAAGTGGAAGAGAGCAAAAATAAGAGAGGAGAGAATAAGTGCTCCTACCCGTTTAATTTTCCCCCTAATATAGGTATATAAAATTCCCCGAAAGACAAACTCTTCAATCACTGGAGCCGCAATCAAGATAGCAAAAAGGGCAATAGTCAAAAGATAGGGGGACGCTTTTGTCATTTTTAAAAAGCGAATCGCAACTTGATCGATCCCAGTATATCCCGTCAATATGAAAACAAAATATTCTACAAGTTGTGCAGTAGCAGCGACTAAAGGAAATGAAATAAGCCATGTTAGAAGCCCTAGTCCAAAATCGTTGATCAAGCACTTGAATCGGGCCCGATCAGGATGGATCCAGATCCCCCTAATCACCTCTTTTTCTTGGAGGATTGAAAAGCAAAAAAGGAAAGTCACAGTCCATGCTAAAGCAAGAAATTGCAATACGGTTATTAAAAGTGCAGGAGAGTGTTTCATAAACTCTATGAAAGAGGTGCTAAAAAGCTTAATGCTTAATGGGGCAATAATAAAGAAGACTGCGAGGTAGCCAATAAAGCCCACAAGAGGAAAGCGGAGGGTTGATGGAATCTCTCTAAGCTCTTTAACCCGAAAAAAAGAGAGACGATAGCTGATTAAAAGAGCTATGGCTCCTACTGCTGCAAATAGAAGCGCAGCGAATAAATGATCCATTACTTGCTTTTAGATAAGAGAATATAATCTTCTACCCGTTTCACAACCTCTTTAGATAGTTGAGCATGGGCAAGCCCTAAAGGAGAGACGGTGAAAGTAATCCTCTTCCATCGGTCAGGATTTGGCTCACTAATATTTGAAGGTTTTGGAATCACGTGATTTTGATGGACAAACTCCTGAAGAATGACCTCAGGTTTTGTTCCTCTCAAATCAAAGACGCGGACACGCATTGTGATGGTAAGCTCAGAAGAAGGGGTGATTTTATCGAGGAAATTTCCCTTTAGTTCTTTAGGGTGGATATCATGTTCAACGAGTTCTGCAAAGACCACATATTCATGGCTTTCGAAGGCATCCTTAATCCAATCTATGTCTGTTGCAAATGGATTATTTTCCGCTGATAAATCAACAATCGAAGCATTAATATCACTAGGGGTGCTAACGTAAAAGTTATTTCTCTTATGAAGGCGGGTGCGGAGATGATCGGTGAATTCATCGGAGAGACTCCACCCTACTTTGCTCTCTGAACGGTCAAAGACAGGAACAAAACCAACAATGGGCTTTGCCCGTCCATCATCATGAAAACGTGTTGCTTGCTCATAGCCCCCTTTCGAGCTACACCCAAAAAGGGCGAAAAGTGTAACTATTAATCCAAACCGTTTAATCATAAGAAGTGCTCCGTTTTCATCATTTATCAAAAAATATAAGGATAGCGGAAGAGGGTTTATGTCGCAATCAAGAGAATAGCGGAGTAGGGGTTTATCTTGAAAATTTCCTTAACATCCTTTTCACCTTCATCATGTGTATCGATAATCACCTTCCATTTTTTCTCTGGAAGATTCCAATCAAAGCTTTGATCTGATGGATTAAAAAAAGCAAGGATTTGATTGTCGATCATTAGGGCAAGAAAAGGAGCATCTAGCCAATGAACTTCTTTTTTCTTTTGAAGATATTTTTTTCGAAATGTAACCAACTTAGCAACAAAGCTAAATAAAGAGCGGTTTTTCTCGAGTTCTTCCCAAAGAAAATAACTCAACGCATTATCCTGACACCACGTATTGTTATTTCCCTCTTGCGTATGCCCATATTCATCTCCCATTCGGAGCATGGGAATTCCATCAGAAATCAATAGGGCGAGGAAGAAATTTCGCATCTGCTTTTCCCTTAAAAAGATGATCTTTTTATCTTCTGTAGGACCCTCGACCCCACAGTTCCATGAAAGGTTGTCATTCATTCCATCCCGATTTTGTTCTTTATTCCCTTCGTTATGTTTCTTGTCATAAGAGACAAGGTCTCTCAGGGAAAAACCATCGTGGATCGTTACAAAATTGTAGCTTTTTCTTGGAGAGTTAAAAAGATCAGGAGAACCAATGATTCGCTTTTTCACCTTTTCAAGATCTCCATCCCCGCGGATAAACTGCCGGATATCATTTCTGAATTGATCATTCCACTCTCCAAAGCGGTAAGAGGGAAAAGAGCCGAGCTGATAAAGACCTGCTGCATCCCAGCTCTCCGCAATCAATTTTGTTGGTCCCAAAATCGGATCGCGGGAGATTTTTTCAATAAGTGGAGGTTTTTCAAGAGGTTTCCCATCTTCTCCTCGCGTTAATATTGGAGCTAAATCAAATCGGAAACCGTCAATGTGAAATTCTGTCACAAAATAACGGAGTGAATCAAGGATCAGCTCCATTGCGGCCCGGTTATTGCAATTAAATGTATTTCCACACCCCGAATAGTTATGGTATCCATTTTCATCAACGATATAATAGGAAGCATTATCGATTCCTCGAAACGAATAGTAGTAATTCTCATAGGAACCCTCATTCGTGTGATTATAAACCACATCGAGAATCACTTCGATTCCAGCGCTATGAAAAGCCTTCACCATTTCCTTAAACTCCTCAGGGGATCCATAAGGGGCCATTACAGAGAAAAAATTAGCCGTTGCATATCCCCAGTAATTAAAATGGTTCCCTCCTCGCTCATAAAAAGTATGAACCGGCAGCAATTCTACCCCATTGATTCCAAGTTCCTTTAAGTGGGGGATTTTTTCTATCATTCCCAAAAAGGTTCCCGGTCGCTCTACCTTACTAGAAGGATCCTTTGTAAACCCTCGCACATGCATTTCGTATAAAATGAGTTCTTCTTCAGGAATCAGAGGGCGGGAATCTCCCTCCCAATCAAATGGTTCCATTTTTCGATAAACCCCACGTGGAGGTTTTTGTCTATCATTCCATTTAGAAGATTGATTGATCTCCCTTGCATAAGGGTCAATAAGGTCCATCTCTTTATTAAAGAGATGTCCTTTCTTAGGATCATAAGGGCCATCGCAAAGATAGGTGTACTCGAAGGTTTCTGGAGGGTTTTCTATTACAATGCGCCAAATATCTCCCTCACGCTTTAACTTCACCTCATCGATTGGCTCTTCACCTCCCACCTCAAAAAGACGGAGTAAGACCCCCGTTGCATGCTTAGAATAGAGGGAAAATGTCATTCCTTTTGTGGATCTGGTGATACCTAGTTTCATAATTTTTCTTTACATCAAACAAAGATTTTACTAATACTTTTTCCATGAATTTACATGTAAATGAACCTCTTCCGATAACCAATTTTTTACGCTTGGGGGCTTAGAAAAAGGATAGATATGAAGATAATTGATAATCATGTGAATTTTTCTTGCACTTTTTGTCTAATACTGAAAAACTCTTTCAAAGAACAAAGTATAAAACTATTACGGAGGAGACGTAAATGTCACTGCAAAATGCTGAGGCTAATTTAAAGGAGTTCGGGAAGGAACTTAACCTTGAAGGGCTAGCCTTTGATGAAAATCACACCTGTATATTAGGGATTGATAATACCTTTTCCCTTCACTTGACCTATGAACCAAACTCTGATCGATTATATTTATATTCTCCAATTTTAGACGGACTTCCCAAAGATGATCCCTCTAGGTTAAAGCTTTACGAAGCTCTGCTTGAAGGCTCGATGCTTGGTGGCCAAATGGCTGGTGGTGGCGCCGGTGTTGCTGTGAAAGAAGAACTTATTTTAATGCATTGCGTTCTTGAAATGGGTTCAGGTGCGGATCCCTCTTCCCTTCGTCGCTTTGCTCCTCTCTTTGTTGAGTCTGTAGAAAAATGGCGCACAAGAGCAAAAGATATCATTGAAGGACGTGATCCTGGTGCAACAGGAATTCCTGGTGGTGGCCCACTAGGCGGCGGCGGTGGTGGCCAGCAGCAACATCAGCAGCATAAAGATGATGATGAGAAACCAAAGCCAGGCGATCAATTCATCAAGATATAATCTCCTAAATGCTAACCCTATGACTAGCACTTAGTTGAAAATTTTTTTTTAACTAAGTGTTAGATAGGTAATATGATTTTGAACAAAAGGACAGCTCTTTTGGGCTGTCCTTTTGTATTTTACAGTGAATAATTAAAATTATCTGTTTATTGATTTTTATTGTTTTATTTACTATCATTTAATAGTTTTTATTTAAAATCATAACAAAGAAGGGAAAAATGGTTCAAATAGAAAGTATGACAGATTATCAAGAGAGTAGTGCGGTATTATCTGAGGGTATTACTTCCAAGGATGTCTCTAGTTTAAGTGTTGATGAAGCTGAAAAGGAATATAAAAGGGTCACCAGCCGGCTCACTAAGCTGTTTAACAAATTTGTAGATATTAATGCAAAGTTTAATCAGCTAAAAAAGCAGGAAAAAGGTGTATTTGTTTCAAAGCAGGATTCTATAGCACAGAAGCTGGAACCATCTGATGTATTTATTTTAAAGGTTGAGAGGTTGAAAGATCAATGGGTCGATAACCGTCATAGTGTGGATGCAGCATTTGCTGATCTAGAAAATCTAACTACTAGAGTTCAAAAGAGTGTAAGTTCTTCTCCTGTAGCAGAGCAAAAGCGCTTTCAGACGATATTATTCAAAGTAGAACAATTCTACAAAGATTTGGGCCGTAAGTTAACTATTATTTCTAAATTAAAGTAAGCGCACCCGTTCACGGGGCTTGGGTTTCCTATGAAATAGGTTATAGCACCACATCTTTCAAATCCTACTCCCTCTTATAGCGCCTCCGGCTATGGGGTTGTCGGGGAATACACCCTCTGAACGCGTATAAGTAAGCACTAGAGAAGTGTCCGCTGAATATCATTGAGAGGAAGGAGAAATCCTTCCTCTTTTTTTTCGATTCCCTTTTTCACCCTTTTTACACTGGTCATGACCGTTGAATGGTCGCGGCCAAAGAGACGGCCGATCTTTAGAAAAGGCATCTGAAGCTTTTCGCGGCAGAAATACATCGCGATTTGACGGGGGAGGACGCACTCTTTATTCTGAGCTTTTCCTAAGATGTCTTCTGTTTTAATTCCAAAGGAGTTAGCAATAGTTTTAAGGATTTTTTCTGGAGTTAAGAAGGTTTGACTCTCTTTATCTATCAGATCTTTTAGGTGGTATTCAACAATTTCTAAATCTGGGGGAATTGTGGAGTGGGGAAGGCGGAGAGCAAGGGCCTCTAGAGCTTGAATCAAAGCATGCAAATTCTTAAATGACTTTAGGAGGAATTCTTTGAGGGGAGCGCTTAAGGGGAGCTGCAAAAGAGAAGCCCTCATCTCTAAGATTTTTGCCCGTTCTTTATCGCTGGGAGGAGATATAGAAAGAGTGATTCCCCACTCAAACCGGCTAATGAGCCGCTCTTCAATCTCTTCGAGCATTCTCGGTGGAGCTGCTGAACCGAGAATGATCTGGAACCCTGAGGTGTGGAGACGGTTAAAGGTATGGAAAAGCTCTTCTTGGGTAGCTATTTTTCGGGATAATAGGTGGACATCATCAATAATCAGGACTTCAATATCGCGGTATGTTTTTCTAAATTCTTGAAGTGACGCAGAGCGAAAGGCCCTTATAACATGTTCTGTAAAGGTGTCTGCGCGGACATAAAAGCACCGTTTCCCCTTTTTTTGGAGGGCTTTGGCACTTGCCATAAGAAGGTGAGATTTCCCACTTCCCATAGGGCCATGAATATAGATGGGATTATAATTTCCTAGAGGGAGGCTTTGATCAACAAGTTCAGTGAGAATATTAAAAGGGAGGTTTTCTTCCGTTTCCCTAACAAACTCCTCAAAGGTTGCATGGGTCTCTAAAGGATCGGGTTGAAAGAAGCAAAGCTCTTCTTCTTTTTTTTCCTTTTTTGGAGGATATTTTTCTCCCTGGATTAAGAAGTGAATTTTGATCTCTTTGCCACTGCTAGTTAAGAGATATTTGGATAGGTAGGGAGTGGCATACTCTTTGAACCAATTGATTTGAAAAGTATCAGCTGCATCTAAATAAAGATTGCCGGCATCAAACTTAACGACCTTAAGTGTGCGGAGCCACTTATCGACGGTCGTCTTCCCAAGTTTTTGATCTAGGATACTAAGAAGTTCATTCCAGGCTTTCATCCAATGGGCGCATCAATTTTTTTTTGGCTTTACCAAGATTTCCCGATTATCTTTGTTTGCTTTTTGTCTTCTTTTTGACATGTACCATTGTTGTAAGATTTGTAGACTCATCGAAGAGAGCCAATAGATGTTTAATCCAGAGGGGAATTTATAAAAGAGGAAGGTGAAGACAATGGTCATAATCATCCCCATCTTTTGTTGTTGCTGCTGCTGATCGGTTAGGGGCCCTTTTCTCTTATTTTGCGCTGCTGCCATCTTTTGTTGGAAGAACATGACAACACCGAGGAGAATCGGCAAAAGATGAAAGGATGTTCCAATAAAAGGGATGGGATAACCCCAAGAAAAGATTACATCGGGGGCGGTGAGGTTATCGATCCACCCTGGGATAAAGCTTGATCCTCGTAAGGGGAAGGCCGATTTCAGCAAGTCAAACATTCCAAAGAGGAAGGGCATTTGAATAATAAGGGGGAGACAACCACCAAATGGATTAACTTTGTGCTCCTTGTAGAAGGCCATCACTTCCATTTGCCCCTTCTTTGGATCTTTCTTATGCTTTTCCTGAAGTTTCTGCAATTTCGGGCTGATTTCTTGCAGTTTAAGGGTAGATTTTATGGACCAAGCATTTAAGGGATACATCATGATCCGGAGGACAACTGTCAGGAGAATGATCGAAAAGCCCCATGATCCTGTTAGGGTGTGGAACATGTTCATGATGAAATAGAGGAATTTAGCAAATGGCTCTGAAATGAAGGAGAACCATCCATGGAAACTTAGCGTTTCTGTATATTTGGGATTATATCCTGTCACAGGGTTGGTATAGGTCTCATCAACAGCTCTTAAGATATTTTTATCAATCGGACCTGCATAAAAACGGAAATTCATAGGTTCTGTTGTTCGTCTCAGAGGCATATGGACTTCGTATCCAGGATATTTTGCTGCTGGATAAAGGTCGTGCTGCGAGTCAACCATAACGATCCTAGAAGGATTCTGATTTCCAGGAATATTGTTTGCTTGAAACCCTGTTCCAATTTCATTTATGGGGTCGACAATAAGGGTAAAGTAACCATTGGAATTAGAAACCCAGTCGGGCTGGAAGGAGCTCATCGTTGTGGAAATTTTTGGAAGAGAGAGTTTTTCCACTACACGTTTATTGTTTTGGACAGTGCTATATTTAATGATGGGAGCAGGATTTCCGGAAATCAACTCTACTTCTGGAACACCTGACCCAATCCAAAGCCCTCTTGTATCTCCCTCCATTTTGATCGACACATCGAGGCAATAAGGAGCATTCGAACCTTCCACAGGGAAGCTATACGTTTTTATAATCCGTCGATTGGGGAAAGTCGCCTCAAATTGAATCATTTTACTATCAAACTTTAGGAGCTTATAATAGGTCTGGGAGGTTTCAGGATCTTCAGAAATCGTATTAAAAGCGTAGTATTGCGGAGGAACATCGTAGGGAGGGTATCCACTGTTCTTTTGAATTCCTCGACGAAGAAGAGGATAATAGCCTCCAACCGTTGTTTCCTTCATCACCACATTGCTTGATCCTTTTTCAACAAAATGGTAGGGATGACTAGGGAAGTGGGCATTGCTAGTGTATTTTTTATCAATGATTCGATCAAAGCCGATAGGAAGGACGACACTTGTAGTATCTTTGCTGCTTCTGAAAGGGAGGTTAATTTCTGCAATTGCTCCTCCTAAATTGGAGAAAACAACCTGCATTGTTTCATTCTCCAAGACAAAATATTCTTGATCGGAGAATGCTTCAGCTGGAACTGTTTCGATACGATAATTAACAAGCGTTGAAAAATTGGTGAGTTTTGATAGGGGAAGAAAGGTGTTTGTTCGGCTTTGGAAGACACCTACGGGTAGATAGTTTCCATCAATTCTATAAAGGACAATTCCATTCTGCTGAGGGATTAAGGAAGGGAAGAAGAGCTGTCCATCATCATATTCTCCTAAAACAACAGTTGCCTCATTATTATCAATGAAGGAAACAACCTGCATATCATGACTTCCCACTTGAGGAATATAAGTAGAAGTCACTCCGGGATGGCCACTTGAGCTGTAAATAGCAAAATGGTCATCAGTTTGGATGAGGCGAGCCTCTTTTCCATTGATAAAAACATTTTTCGACCAATCTTGACCCCAAGATATCGTTAAATAGGTACCTGCATCGGTAGCAACGGCCCATGTGATAGGGGCGTGTCCTTCTACATCTTGGTAAACGCGAACAAGGGGGAGGTCCCGTGCATTGGCTGTTCTTTGCTTAATATCTTTTTCTCTTGAAAGCTTCTTTTCTTCAGTGAGCGTGGTTTGTTTTTGCTGATACGCATCATATTCTTTTTGCTTTTTGGAGGTAAAATATTGATTAACAAAGAAAAGGACAACTGTCATTGACAGGACAAAAATAATAAAACGTTTATTCATCTTACGTATATTCCTTGAACTTATACAAGTGCCCAGTATAGCAAAAAAAATAAAATAAAACCAGAACTTAAGTTTTCAAACCCGGAGTGTTACTTACTTTTGGACTCAAGTTCCTCAATAAAAGCCTGAAACCCTTCTGTCTCTCGGAGATTTTCGAGCCATTCGTCTTCAAAAATTTCATCAAGAACGGGAAGGGCATCAAAGGCCTTTGCTTTTTCTAAGAACCGGAGGGAATTGTCAAGATCCCCGATCACGGAATAGAGGCAAGAAAGGGCATAGTATGCATGAATATTGCCCAATTTAGCTGCTTGGATCATTTTATATTCCGCTTCGCGAAAGTACTGATCCGATTCGACGTCACTTTCAAGAAGGTCGCCGAGATTGACAAGGGTGAATGCCCAGTCAAGGATGATTTGGTCATTTTCTTTTTCTTTTTGATGTGCAATTCGGTAGTGGTGGATGGCTCGATAAAAAATTTCTGGTTCGCTAACAAGTTCACCGTAGTGGCTATAGGTTAAGGCAAGTTGGAAATGGATCTGTGGAAATTCAGGTTTGAGCATAAGAATATGATTAAGAAGATCGAGAGCTTTTACATAGTGGCTATCACTTTCTATAAAGGCTGCAAGCCCATCGAGCGCAGAGGCGTAATAAAAAATCCAATCAGAATGGAGATAGGCAGCATTTTTCTGCATATTAAGCGCTGCTTCAAAGTGGTAAACAGACTGTTCTAACGTCTTTTGCTCATGATTTAGTTCACCATATTTTAGGAGACACATTGCATAGTGGCAATGGGTTATACTTGATTTTTTCAGGTTGAGACTTTGCTGAAAAAAGTGAAGGGAGCGTTCATAGCTTTTTTCATCGTGATCGAGAAGCGATGCTGCGAAACTACTTGAAGCGATTGCATACCAAAGGCGATGGTTGGCCCGGTTGATACTTAGTCCTTCTTGAAACTGCTCGATGGCTTGGTAGTAGTAATCGATGTCTTTGTAATAGGTTCCTAGAGCATAAAAACAAATCCCATGAGCATAGAGAGTTTCTGTATTTTTTGTTTGATTAACGATAGGCTCGATTTTGCTCTGAGCTTCATGAATCAAATCTAACCTCTCAGTGAAGCTTCCAAGGAGGGCTAAGGCCTCTGCCCAAACAGCAATCACAAAGGGGCTTTTTTTATCGTAGCGGTGCGCTTTAAAGCATTTATCGATGCTTGCCCTAAGCTTTTTGCTATCTCTAAAGATAACCCCTGATTCCAAAAGGAGGCGAGCCCATTCGAGCCAGACCCGGGAGTCATCTTGGGAAAGCTGGACCGTTGTTGAAAAACACTCATTAGCTTGAGAAAAATGGTCCTCATCATGGGTATAGTTATAAAGAGTTTTCATGGCTATTCCAAGCAAGAACCAGCCTTCGGCAAGAGAAATAGAGATAGAAACAGCATTCTTATAACAATTAACAGCCTTGACCAAAAGACGGGTGTCATTGGTCTTATTTCCCATGGTCATGTAAACGTTTCCAAAGTTTATCCAAAATTCTGGGGCAAGATCATCTTGAAGGGAAGAGGCGTTTTCATAGGCTTTAATGGCATAGTGGTAATCGGTAATCTCCCCAGATTTTTCGGCAAGCTTGCTCCATACATCTCCGAAATCCCAGTAAAGATCAGCTAGGACGTCTGGAGCTTGTCCACTTGAAAGTTCAATCGCTTTTTCATACTTTTTGAGAGCATTGGCAAAATAGGTCGATTCTTTTCGCCTTTTTCCAAGGAAATAAAGGGTATTTCCCCAAAGATGCCAAGCTTGAAAAGAGAAGGGATTGAGCGAGGTTGCTATTTTGAAACGCTTACTTGCAAGGGTGAGCCCCTCTTCACTTTCTTCACGGCTTCCATATTCAAAAAGAGAGAGACCTTGCTCTAAGAAAAGTTGAGGATTCTTGGGGTCAAGTTTAGCCGCCATATCAAAAAATTCAATGCCACCTTTATCGCCGTGCAAAAGGCGGAACTCTCCTTTTTGGAAAAGGGTGAGACTCAGCGCTGAATAGTCCTTATTTTTGAGCTCTCCCACGGGCATTCCCAAGGGATCATCCTTTACGGGTTGAAGCTCAAAATTTGCGGAGTGTTTCGGCTGCTGTATCTTTGCCATACCTGCCTAATTGGGTTAAGAGTGAATTTATCAGATATTTACAAAATCATTCCGACGCTTAAAAGGATCTTTGATTCTAGGACTTACTTCTCGACCTACACAAACTTGTACAAGTTTGCTTCGGTCTCCGAAGCAGCCTCCTAGAAGCCAATCTCTCTTTTTAGCATCGAAAGCAAGTTGTAAACATCTTCTCACGGATTATAGGAAAGGGCTTCATTTTCGACAATGGTAACCCTCCTTAAAAAATAGATTTAGACTATATGTGGATGATTCGAATTTTAAATGAGAAACTCAAAATAAAGGGTTTAAAAAAAATTATTCTTAATATAAAATTTATGAGTATGTTTACCTATAAGCGGAAAGTCCGTGTTCAAGATACCGATGCAACCGGGGTTCTCTACTTTGCAAACCAGCTCCAGATAGGATTAGAGGCTTTTGAAGAATTTCTTCATATAAAAGGGCTTTCTATAGGAGAAATGGTAAAAAAAAATCATTATCTACTTCCGATTGTTCATGCTGAAGCTGATTTCTTTGCCCCCATCCATATCAGTGATACTTTAGAGGTTACCCTCTCCTTTCCAAAAATTGGGACAACCTCCTTTACCCATGCTTCAGATGTCCTTAAAGATGGAGAGAAAGTGGGAGCAGTAGAAATTATTCATGTGGTCTATTGCCCAGTAAAAAAAGAGGCGATCCCTATCCCAGAAGCGTTAAAAAAAATCTTTGCATACGATGTTTTTTCATGACTCCTCCTCCCCTCCATAGAGATTATTTATTTACGGGCACTAAGGCTGGACCTAATATTTGATAAAAAAGAATCATTCATATAGGCTGCTTGACGGATTCTAAGGGGTGATGATACTGATGACAGTTACTAGAAATACCGATTTTATCTACAACGTAAACCGAAAAGCTGCAGATTTTTTAAGAATACCTTTAAATAACTGGCGGTCTCATGGTAGTTTACCCTCCTTTGTTTTAAGTATTATTTTTAAAGCGCCAGTGATGGCTATGGGCCTTATTGCCTCACTACCCTTTAGGAAACTTTCGATTTGGACCCATCCAGGAGTTGTCGAAACAACAACCGAAGCAGAAAGTAAACAAGTAGCAAACGAGACAACAATACTTTCTTACAATATTTTAGGAATGCCTAGTTTCCATGCAGCAAAAGAAAAACGTCCCGGAATCAATGAGCGAATAGCAGGTATATTTTCCGAGATTCGACGTTCTAATGCTGATATTGTCATGCTTCAGGAGGTGCATGCAGGCTCATATTTAGAGGAAAAAATCATTGCTGAATTCAAAAGGGAGTATAAAACGATTTATTCTGACTTGGGGCCAGCGACCCTCTTTTTGGGGAGCGGTCTCATGATTCTAACCAAGTTAAAAGATACTCAATGTGTATTTCACCCTTTTGAAAGCTCGAGTGAATTTCATACGGTAAAGGGTTTTGCTGTACTCAGTGTCAAAGGTGAAGAAGGAAAAGAAGTCATCCGGATCGCCAATACCCATCTACAGGCAGGAGCAGGAAAGAAAATAGAAAGAATCAGAAGACACCAAGCAGAGCAAATTCTTAGAGAGGCAGAAAAAACTCTTGAAGTCCCATTTGTGTTCGGAGGAGACCTAAATAGTGATCGGCTTAGCGATGAGTATTCAGCAAAACATCCGCTTCATCATAAAAAAGAAGGGATTACTGATGGCTTCGATGAGGAAACACGGAATAAGCCTACTTTTATGGGGAGTCATGGTGATAAAGGTGATGAACTGGCATTCGATAATATCATCGGTGTTAACATAGAAGGTAAATGGAACCTCTCCACCCAAATATCAGAACCAAAGACTTTTAATAACAGGACCAGCAGCCCTTCCGATCATGCTGCTCTACTAGCGACTCTAACGAGGAAGAGATAGGGGCAACCAACAAATTTTTGGATTATGTTAGGTATAACTTGCTCGTAATCAAAATTTTTATCATAATGTTTCTGAAAAAAGGTGATCATGGCTCAAAATATTGGACACTACCTGGAGATTGCTGGGTATAAGAAACCCAACCTAATTTTAACTCGAACCGCTTGGATGTGCTCGGCTTTTGCCTTAGCAACGGCAGCGGGAAGACTCTTTGATTCTAATCTTCACGTGAAGTCCCACCTCACTTTTGGACAAGTCACGGCTTTAACCTTTAATCTTCTCTGTTACAATAGATATCTAGAAAAATTTTTCACAGAAAACAAAGATCCCCAAAAAAAAGATGTTCTTGATCGGGTCTTCTTTTTAATGCTCTGCGTTATTCCACCCACATTAGGGCGGATGGTTACAAATCGATGTTTTGAGAGTATCAGCTGGATTCAAGCGGGAAAAAGAGGACTCTATTTCTGGGCTTTTGGAGGGGCTACCTTTTGCGGGTTCGTCCTTTACCAGCGGTCGAAAAAGAAATAGGGATTTTAAATTTTGGAAGAAGTGCACTTAAGTATTCCTTGAGCTCCTCTTCCTTATACTCCTTTTCACTTTCAATATAAGCTGCTCCTCGAAATCCAAACTCCTCATCAGGAACAGGGACAACCTCAGCGCGGATAATTCCTTCAATATTACCGAGAAGTTTTTCGATCTCTTCGGGATGGATATTTTCGCCACCACTAATGAAAAGGCGATCTTTTCTTCCCCAAAGTTGCAACCCCGTTTTAGGAGAGTAGGTGCCAAGGTCACGAGTCTGAAAATACCCTTCTTTATTTAAAGGGAGGTCAAAGGTTCCATCTCCCCGAAGATACCCTTTGAAAAGAGTTTTTCCCCGAACAAGGATTTCTCCATCTTTTCCTATTTTTAACTCCCGATAAGGGAGAGGATGACCAAGGGAAAAGGAGGTAGGGGCAAAGAGTGTGGCAATTTGTGAGCTCATTTCAGTCATTCCGTAGGTCGGATGAATAGTGATATTTCGATCACGAGCTTTTTGATAAAGAGTGTGGGGAATATGGGCTCCACCAAGGAGAACATGTTTATAAGGGGGAATCTCTTCTTTTTCTAAAAGGCGGCGGAGTTGAGTGGGAACAAGTGAGAGATGGGTCATACATTTTAGCTCATCGGAAAGGGCGACAGCTCCTCCTGCTAAAAAGGTACGGAAGAGAAGGGCGATCCCTGCGATGTGATAAAGGGGAAGAGAAAGGTGATAACGATCCCCCGGTTCTATTGGTAGGTAAGCATTGGAGCCAAGGGCGCTGTAGTAATGGTTTCCTAGGGTATGGCAGGCAATTTTTGGCTTAGCAGTTGTTCCAGAAGTAAATAGGTAGGTTGCAAGCCCACTTTTTTCTAAAAAGGTTTGTCCAGCTCGCTTTCCTTGGCATATAACTTTTGAAAAGGGAAGGGAGATCTGTTTGATTTTTGGAAGCTTAACATCATCGGGATAAATAAGGAAAGGAGCTCTAAATTCATCAAGGTTTTGAGGAAGGGTCTTTAATGGGTGATAGGTGTTGATGGGGCAGCAAATCGCCCCGATTCGGAAGAGGGCAAAAAAGAGGAGGGGTGAGGGGAATTCTTTTGTGGGGAGGATAGCAACTGGATCTCCCGATTTCACTCCTTGCTCCTTTAAAAAAGAGGCTGTCCCTTCGACCAGTTTTTCACATTCTAAATAGGTCCACTCTTGATCTTTTGAGATGAGAGCAATTTCTTTAGGTTTTTTCCGAGAGTGAAGGGAAAAGGGGCACTCAAATACATTCATCAAGGATGACCTGAACTTTATCCATTTTTAACCTCCATTCACTTGGGAAATAGAGGTATCCATTCTTATAGTGGGGCTCCTTTTCAAAGAGAGGTTCTTCAAAGAGGTGGGATGTGCCTAGCCCCATCGGTTTTAAAGGAAGCTTCAACCGGTGCGATAGCTTAGCCAGTTGATAGATCCCTAATTCACTCTCATAGCTACTGCTCAAAATAAAATCGACCCCTTTTACTTTTTTTGGAAGAGGGTATCCGTGGAGTGTCGGTTTAATGATGTGAGATTTGATGGATGGATAAGGAGGAATTTCCCCCTCTCTTAGTGATTCATCAAGGGCAACAGGGTAAGGAAAGGTACTTGCATCTTCTGTAGGCATTAGAGGCTCTTCAAAATACTCCAATTTTGGAAAATGTTTAGCAAAAGCTATCGCTTCTTCAAGATTCCATTTCTGATTCATATCAACACCCAAACAGTCAGTCCCTTCAACCTTTTGAATGGCTTCCTTCAAGGTGAGGTGACCCACTTTTATCTTCTCCTTTTCTAGAATGCGGACAGGAATCGAATTGATTTCCATGGGCTGCATCAGGTCAAGCATCGCTGCAGCTCTTCCCCATTGAACAGAAGGATAGAAAGAGTCGCCTCCCTCAATAAGGTCTTCCAGGGCCTCCTCTAAGGTCTCCTTGCTAAAACCTGGAAGCGGGGCAACCTCTCCCCAGCCAATCACTCCATTTTGGGTTTCTAAACGGATGAGAGCTCCTTCCCGCTTTCCCCCATTAAAGGGTCGGGAGTAGGTATAAATTGTCCGCTTCAAATTGCCCATCCAATGACAAAGAGAAGTGTATAAATTGTCAGTAGCTTTCCTACCTTTGGAAATAGGGGAGCAAGTTTCTTTGGATCGGTATCTTTAAAAACACTTTTGACGAGAGGGATGCCCATTGCGAGGGTTGCGATAGAGGATAAAGACCATGGATGTTTTCCAGTTGTACTAAAGAGGATGAAAGGGGTCAAAATCCCTAAGACTATGCAAAAAGCAAACTCCCATTTCCCAAAACCCATCCCAAAACGGACAGGAAGAGACCGTTTATTTGCCCTTTTATCGCTTTCATAATCTCGGAGGTTATTCATCACAAGGATTGCTGTTGATAATAAGCCTGGGGGAAATCCTGCAAGGATCGCAATAGACGAAATTTCTCCTGTGAGGAGATAGACCACGCCACATGTTGCAACCGGGCCAAAAAAAATCAAAACGAAGAGATCTCCGAGTCCTAAGTATCCTAAAGGATAAGGGCCGCCGGTGTAAAGATAACCAAAAAGAATGGCTAGCAGAGCTAAGAGGCCAATTTGCCATCCCCCAATGAGCATTAAGTAGATACCGATGAGTCCTGCAAGGCCAAAGATCCCAAAGGTTACTTTCCGCATTCTACTTGCTGAGACAAGCCCTGCTTGGACGAGTCGGCGGGGCCCTTTCCTCTCATTAGTATCAGTCCCTTTTAGAAAGTCGATATAATCATTGGCAAAATTGGTTCCGATTTGAACAGCCAGCGCAAAAATCACACAGGCGAGGAAAACCCCAATGGGAAACTTCCCTTGGTCAAAAGCTATGACCCCTCCAATTAAGACGGGAGAAAATGAGGCAATAAGCGTTTTTGGACGCGCTCCTTCGATCCAAATTCTCATGGTCTTTTTGGGAACTGCGAGAAGTCAGGTTTTCTTTTTTCAAGAAACGCTTGATGTCCTTCCTGTGCCTCCTCTGACATGTAATAGAGGAGGGTTGCATTTCCAGCGAGTTCTTGGAGACCTATCTCTCCGTCACAATCAGCGTTGAGCCCTGCCTTTAAGCAGCGAAGAGCAAGGGGAGAATGTTGCAACATCTCTTTGCACCATTCAATTGTTGTCCTTTCGAGCTCATCAAGAGGGACAACATGATTGACAAGCCCCATTTCAAGAGCCTCTTTAGCGTTATACTGTCTGCAAAGGTACCAGATTTCGCGTGCTTTTTTTTGTCCCACAATGCGGGCAAGGTAGCTAGCGCCGAGACCTCCATCAAAGGAGCCTACCTTAGGCCCTGTTTGCCCAAAGACCGCATTATCTGCAGCGATTGTTAAATCGCAGACAACATGGAGCACATGTCCTCCTCCAATCGCATATCCCGCAACCATTGCCACAATAGGCTTAGGACAAGTTCGCATTGCCCGCTGAAAATCAAGGACGTTCAGCCTATGAACACCTTCGCTATCTGAGTAACCTGCATCTCCACGAATCGATTGATCACCACCCGAACAAAAGGCCTTGCCCCCTGCTCCAGTAAGGATGATCACACCCACTGTACTATCATTACGGGCATCTTCAAGAGCATGAAGCATTTCTTGGACAGTAAGAGGGCGAAAAGCATTATGAATACGGGGACGGTTGATGGTGATTTTGGCAATACCATCCATCTTATGATAGAGAATGTCATTATATTCACCACTAATTTGCCATTGGATTTCTTCTTCAGAAGCTAAACTCATAGGGTCTCCTTTCGATTAAATTTGCAATGACCTCAGGAGCTTCTATGTGGATTGGATGGCTCGCATTGGGGATCCATTTCACATCAAAATCTTTCATCAGTCGTTTTGCGATTGTCCGATATTTTATATCATTTTCGCCAAATAAAAACAGCATCGGAAAGGAAAAATCTTTGAGATGAGGCCACAAGGAGGGAAGCTTTGCGGGGCTTAAATCTCGAAAGATCGCACATAGGGCCTTAGGATCATGCATTTTTCGCTGCTTCTTTATTTCTTCAGTCAGAGGAAAAGAAGAAAAGAGGGGTTGCTTATACCATTTATCTAAAAATCGATCGATTCCCTCGTTCTCTATGATTTCTATCCATTTTTCATCCTCCAGAATTCTTTCTTCTTTTCCTGATTCAAGGCCAGGGTTAGCAGAAAGAATGACAAGGCGCTTGATCCTTTCTGGAAACTTTCTTGCAAAATCCATGGCGAGTCTTCCTCCAAGCGAGTAGCCCACAAGGGTCACTTTTTCAGTAATTTCTTTTTCTAGAAAGGAGAGATCAAAAGGGGTGTTTAGATGGCCAGGGAGGGTTAATGTACGATAGGGAGAAGTAAGGTGCTTTGTGAGGGGATTCCAGTCTTCTGGGGATCCAAGAAATCCATGCAAAAAAATAATCATCCTATTGCTTCCATCCGACTTTGAATTTCTTTCAAAGTAACAGAAATCTCTTTGTGAATCTTTTTATTTCCTCCAGCTTTCGTCTTCACCTCGATGATTGCACTTCCAGGGGATGAAAGAGTGGTATCAAGCTCATCGATTGTTTGTGGGCTCTCATAGTCTATCCCAAAAAAAGACGCAGCATGCTCTAGCGATAGGTCGTGAGGAGTTTGAAAATAGGTCTTAAAAACATCCTTCCGTTCACTAATAGGGAGGAAGGAAAAAATATCTCCACCATTGTTATTAATCACGATAAGCTTAATAGGAAGACCTTGAAGCTGGATAAGGGAATTTAGATCATGAAGGAAGGCTAAATCTCCAATGATTGCAATGAGGGGCTTTCCACTCCCTCTTGCAATACCTGCAACCGTTGCAATATTCCCATCAATTCCTGAAAGACCCCGGTTTCCAAAAACTTTTCCTACAGGGCTCTCTGGGCAGAAAAAAGTGTCTCCATTTCGAATCGACATACTATTGGAAAAAAAGAGCGTTGAAGAGGGGGCTATTATTTCCGTGATGTGGTGGAAAAGGTGAGGCTCACTGAGTTCAGAATGCTCTTTAAAATAAGAGGCTACCCCTTTCTTTGTGAGTTGATTGAGCTCCTTCCAAGTTTCAAGCCATTTTGATGGAGAACTCCTCGATAGATAATTTGGGAGCTTTTCGACAAAATGATTTAAATCTGTTGTCACACGGTGGGTAACCGAATGGATAGAATCTTTCCTTTTGATATGGGAGGCAATATGGCAATGGGCCTTAGGTTTTTTTGAAGCGATCCAATCGGTGAGTTTACTAGAAACAAAATGATCCCCAAACTGAAGGATAGCATCTGGAGCATAGTCTTCATGTGCTCCCAAAGTTTTGATAATTAGATCATAATAAGGGATCACCCCTGACCCATTTCCTCCACTTCTTACATTCGATAGAATATCGGGGAAGATTGGCCACTGAAGATAGCGGGAAAGAGCATAGATTTTCTCTATGTCATCAATTGGCTCTGTTCTGCTGACTAAAATAAGCCCCTTTTCGTATTCAGAAAGTTCATCGGCGATTTGCTCAAAAGCCTTTTCGTCAATTTGTGGTCTTCCTAGAGAAATAGCGGTCTGTGCACTATGCATAGAGCGGTTGGATTGATGAAGAGAGAGGGGGGGAGCCTCATGATTTGTTTCTAAAAGAGGTTTCCGAAAAGGGCAATTGAAATGGACAGGCCCTTTAGGTTCAGATAAAGCGTGGCTCACCCCTTGCATCACAGTTGTGCCAACATAGGATTGAGGGATTTTCTGATCGGGGCATGGAAGGTCCACTTGCCAATGGACAAAATTTTCAAAAATCCTTACCTGATCTGTTGTCTGGTTTGCTCCTGAATCTCTAAGTTCTGGAGGGCGATCAGCTGTTAGAATGATTAGGGGAATCTGGTCATGATAACTTTCCATAATAGGAGGGAGTAGATTACCCACAGCTGAACCCGAAGTGACAATAAGCGCTACAGGTTGATTGCTCCCTTTTGCATATCCTAAGGCGTGGAAACCGCTCCCCCGTTCATCATAATGGATAAAAGTTTCAGCAAGAGGATGCTCCGCAGCAGCTACTGTCAGAGGAGAATTTCGTGAACCTGGAGAGATGCAGAAAGTTCGGACTCCATGGTGGATAAGCTCTTTAATGATGAGCTTTGACCAAAGCTCGTTTAGCGTCCCTGCATCGTTTTTCATAGAAAAACCTTATACTGCATGATTTTATGCTCCAACTCTTCCCATTCTTTTGAAGGGACAGACCCCATTACAATTCCTGTTCCAGCAAATAGACGGAGGATATTCTTTTCGATTAAAGCAGAGCGGATCCCCACTAAATGGTGAGCCTTTTTCGGTGAGACCCACCCAATAGGAGCAGCGTACCAACCCCGATCAAAATGTTCCCTTTTTTTTATCTCCTGAAAAGCTTTATCTCTTGGGAAGCCTCCAACAGCAGGGGTGGGATGGAGAGCCTTGATCAATGCACCGTCATTAGTACCATCTTTTAAGATCCCTTTAAATCTGTGATGGAGGTGTTGAACCGTTGGGGTTTTTAAAACCTTCCCATCCTGCCGATCAAGGGACTTGCAAAGAGGGCCGAGCGTTTCCTTTATCATTTGGCTAACCACTTGAAGCTCATGCCGCTCTTTGGGACTTTCCAAAAGGTCTTCCATTAGCATTTGATCTTCTTCTTCTGTTTGTCCTCTTGGGCGCGTTCCCGCTACCGCAGAGCCCTCAACAACCTCTCCTTCCCTCCGGTAAAGTGTTTCTGGAGAAGTCCCAATAAAAGTCATTTCTGGGATCAATTGAAAAGAAAAGCGATTTTTATCCTGCAAACACTTTAACAGAGCGTAAGGAGAGAGAGATTTGTCGTACTCAAAACGGCTACATCTTGCAAGAACCACTTTTAAATAATCTTCTCTTGATATCCCTTGTAAAATTTCCCGAACTTCCCGTTCCCATACAGGATAAGAAGGGGAGTCGAAACGGCTGATAAGATCACCAGAAAATTCTAGTGGAACTTCTTGCTGCAGCGAAACATCGATATTCTCTTTAACTCGATTTAGACAGAGAAAAGCTCCGTGCTTTCTTTGCTCAATTTCAATAAGAGGGAGAAAGTAGGAGCTTTCAGGAAAATCGCCCCAAGTATCTTTTTCTCGCTTCATAAAATCACACCCCCCAAAAAAGCGAGGCCCTTCATCTGACCCAAAAGTGGGAAGATGATCAAGCTCGATAGCCTTACCGACCGCTGCAACTACTCCATCCTCTGGGTTTTCAAAGTAGACCTTAGGGTAGAGGTTTTGGGCTGCGATCCATCCGAAGATATCATCGATTTCAATAGGAATTTCAAGACGCATATAGGGGAATTCTTTCCCATCCACCTCAAAAATTTCAGGTCTGAAAGGAGTTTTTAGAAGAGCTTTTAGGACATCATTGGGTGGGGTTATAAGTCGATTCCGCATGGCACCTTTTCTCCAACATAAAGGGTTGCCACACCAAAAGTCATCGGATAGGCTTTTACCCGGTAAAATCCCGCTCTCTTAATTTTTTCGCAAAACGTTTCTCCATAGGGAAACGTTTCGACAGTTTTGTTCAAATACTTATAGGCAGCCATATTCCGGGAAATCCATCCCGCAACATAGGGGAGGACATACCTTAAATAGGCAATGTGAAATCCACGAATCAACCGATTTTTAGGAAGGGAAAACTCTAAAATCATGAGACGGCCGCAAGGGGCAAGTACTCGAAAGCACTCACCCAAACACTTGTCGACATCCGTTACATTACGAATCCCAAAAGAGATCGTCACACAATCGACCGCCTCATTACTAAGGGAGATGTCTGTCGCATCCCCTTCCATCAAAGTGATCTGGTGAGCATAGGGCTTATCAATGATTTTCCTCTGGCCTACCCGGATCATTTCTTGCGACAGGTCGAGTCCCAAAGCGGTTTGCACCTGTTTGGCCTTCTTAACAATGGTAATCAATTGATCCCCAGTCCCCGTAGCTAAATCCAGGAGACGAATATTTTCCCCTCTCGGCAAATGGCGAATGAGTTGCCGTCGCCAATAAAGATCTGCCCCAAAAGAGAGTAAATGGTTAATCAAATCATAGCGGAAAGAGATTTGATCAAACATCTTCCACACTTCATCTCGAGACTGTTCTTCAGTTTTATCCATAATTGATGACAACTCTAGCAACACATCTTGAAAAAGACAAGGGGAGAAGTTGCACAATTTACCTATTTCGTAGTCTTCAAACGAAATACACAATTACAACCCGTGAATGCGACCTATTTCGCGGCAGCCATCCTTCTGAATCAGCGAATCTACTTCGCTTCTCACCTTCGCCAAGGTGGCCTCATGTACACTAGATATTATTAGACTGCATTTGTCTGAAATTCTGCAATGTACATGTCTTTGTCCATTCAGGTTCCAAGACATAGCTGTCCTGGATCATAGC
>JANQJL010000094.1 GCA_028281675.1 Simkaniaceae bacterium | reverse complement strand
TTTTAAATAACGAGCTTCGAAACCATGAGTTTTTAAGGAATTCCAACTAAGGAGCACAAAACATGCCTGCTAAAAGACGAAAAAGAAAAAAAGCAGCTTCTTCTGCAAAGAAGACGACTCGAAGAAGAAAGACTGCTAGAAAAACCACTAAGCGTAAAGCTGCTAAGAGAACAACTCGCCGCAGAAAAACCGCTAAAAAAGCAGCTAAGAAGACCACTCGACGCAGAAAGCGTAAGTCTACAAAAAAAGCGGCTAAGAAGACCACTCGCCGCAGAAAGCGTAAGTCTACAAAAAAAGCAGCTAAGAAGACGACTCGACGTAGAAAGCGTAAGTCTACAAAAAAAGCTGCTGCTAAGCCAGTTCGCAGACGACGCAGAAGAAAAGCTGCTAAGTAGTTAATAACTACGTTAGTATCCTTCATAAGCTGAGCAGGGTCCTGCTCAGCTTTTGTATTTACCTTCCATAACAAGTTCACTCAAAGGCTTACGCTCGGAAGGGAGTTCTTTTTTCTGTATTTCAGGAGGGAGGTCTTCTTTTTTTCCAGGCTTACCAATTGCAGCCATTGCCTCTACTTGAAAATCATCAGGGATGTTGCAGACCGTTTTAGCCTTTTCATAGTCAAATCCTTGCATACCATGAACAACAAGGCCCCGAGCCGACCCTTCAAGGGCTAAGTTTTCCCAAGCGGCTCCTGTATCAAAGCTATGTGTTTGGGAAGGTTTTCCATTATGCTCAAAAGTCTTATGAGAAATAATTAAAACCAAAGCAGAAGCATTTTTAACCCATGACTGATTGAATTCGACGAGGAGCTCAAATAGAGGCTTCCAGTGCTCTGTTTCTCTTTTTGCCAAGATGAAACGCCAGGGTTGCCCATTAAACGAAGAGGGGGCCCATCTAGCCGCTTCAAATAAAGGCATTAGCTCTTCATCACTTAAGGAACCTCCTGACATCGCTCGGGGTGACCAACGGTTAAGGATAAGGGGTTGAATTGGATAATCAGACTGTCTCATAAATTGTTCTCCTGGTCATGATATGGACTGTAGATGCTAGAACTATCCCGATTGCTGCCGTTCCGATCACATCACTGAAATAATGTTTGAAAAGGAAAATGCGACTTAGGGAAAAGAGGGCTGCTAGGGGATAAAAAAGAAAGCGGAACCGAGGGAAAATTAGCGAAAGGGAAGTTGCGAGTGTGAAAGCCATCAGCGTATGCCCTGATGGAAAGGAGTGGTAGTGACCACTCCACTTAAAACCGTAAAAGCCATAAGCTCCCGTTTTAAGAAAAAACTCAGGGCGAGCGCGGCCAATAATGATCTTAAATAGCCGCGCGAAGGCAACCGAAAGGCATTGGGCAGTGATAATCTCAAAAAGAGGAAGGGTCCACCGGCTTTGCTTTATCCGAGCAATGAGGAAGGCTCCTCCCCAAATTGCTAAATGGATAGGAGGAGAAATTAAACTTGAAACCCCTCTAAATAGAGGTTTATAGGCTTTCCCAATTAGAGGGAGGAGTTCTCGATCGAGGAAAAAATAGAAAGCTCCTGCAATGAGGAGTAAAAAAAGGGCTTTTCGAAAAGGGTGTCCAACATTAAGGTTATCCATAGATTACTGAAATATAATCAGCGAGATCATTCAAAGCAAGGGATTGAAGGGTTAAATTTAGAAAAATAGCGCAGAGAGAGGCAAGGAGACAGAGAAGGAATTAAGCGTATAGCACATTCTGCAGAAAAGGCGACTCTTGCTTGAAATGACGTTGAGATTCAAAACCTTGCTTATCAAGGTCTAAAATTCGTTCATAGGTGAACTTTTGTTTCCTTCTCTCATGAGGATTGACCAAACTTTCCCGGAAATTGTGTTTAACCTCTGGGGGTGAGACAACCTTTTTAAAGAGGATTCTTTGAACAGATGCTGGGAGTATTTTTTTTGGCTTAAATGACCATCCTCGGGTCTCTAGCATCCCGGAGAAAACACCAGCACGTACAAGAGCAAAGGTCATTGCTACTCCTGCAAGGAGATAAGGGATAGTAGTAGGGAGTGCAACCATTAAGAGAGCCAAAGATGCTGCTGCAAAGACAAGAGCGACAATGCCTAAGATATGAACAATCTGTTTTTTCTTAAACTGAACGTGAACATCATCGGTAAATCTTAGCCCTTCTTTAATTGCTGCGCGCTCACCATTAACAATCCCTTTCAGTAGGGGGTTTATTGTCTCTTTTGCCTCTCCAACCATCCAAGGCCGAATGCGACGTGCCAATTTCTTCTTCTTAACCCTTAAAGCTATCTCCAATGCCTCAGTGATTAAAGCTTCTCTTTCTGCTTCAGATTTATTTGGAAAACGGTTTTTAACACGACTTTCAATATTATTTCGTTCGTCAGCGGTAATTTGAAGATAGGTACGTCTCATTTTTTCAAGATTGTCTATAAGGGAATAGCGGGCAACTTCTTCAAGTGCTGGTCTATAATGGTTGATAATAGATGGAACGAGATGGGGGTTTTCTTTAATCTCCTGTTGAATTTCATTCATCAGGCTTTGAACGATTTTTACTTGCTCGGTTCCAAGCAACAGTTTAAGAGATTCAGGGTGCTCATTGATAAGCTTTGCGACCCTGCTCACAGCATCAGTCGTTTTTTTTGGGTCGATATCGGCTACCATATTTCTCAGGTGAGAGAGGAACTCAAAATCGAACTCTTTCTCAAAACTGTATTGCCTAGCAAGAGAAATCGTATCTACAATCCCTTCAATAATACAGAGGATCATGCCTGCAATAAGTGCAATAGTAGTAATACAAGAGATATGAGGGAGAAGTTTGAAAGCGGCTGCATAATCTACGACAGTTCCTAAGGCATTCATCATATTTGCAGGGATCCCAATCAAACGTGTAGCAGCATCGAAAATTTCTTCATGGTCACTATGTTTGATAGACTCTACAAGGGCTCGAACGGTATGGTAAGTATCACTAGGGATAAAAAAAATATTGGAAGCTCCTGGATAATTAGTAGCAGGGCCAACTTCGTATGGGTTAACGTGCTCATCACTAGCACTTCTCCAGGATCCCCCTAGCTCATGAAGCATTGGATGAAGTGATTGATTCCCTATTGTTACAGCACTCATTTTATTAACCAATTTTATCTATTATGTTACTTATTATAACATATAATAAATTATAATAAAACATTGAATTACAATAACATAATAAATAAAATTTTATTTAGGTTATTTTTGTAATCTTTCAATTTTAATCTATGCAAAAAAAAATATTTGATACAAAATGAAGGAATGAGGAAATTTTTTTGTATAATAGTTATTTTTTTAACCTCTACTCTTATGTCAGGCCCGTACCAGGCTAAGGATTTCTCTTATCTTTTGGGTCGATTGCAGGGGATTAATGACTCGGTCCTAAAGATGCATTTCACTCTCTATCAAGGGTATGTAAAAAACACGAATGCCCTTGAAGATGCTCTAGCAGAGATGCGAGAGAGGGGAGAAGACCGAACTATTGCTTATGGAGCTCTTAAACGGCGGTTTGGCTGGGAATATGATGGAATGGTCCTACACGAACTTTATTTTGAAAACCTTGGAGGGAGAAAAGGACTCTTTTCAAAAAGCGTTCTTTATCAAAAAATTGTCCAAGACTTTGGTTCTTTTGAAAATTGGAAAAAAGATTTTTTAGCAACAGGCATGATACGTGGAATTGGGTGGGTGATTCTCTATCAAGACCCGACAAGTGGCATTTTACATAACGTTTGGATTAATGAACATAATGTCAACCACCTAGCAGGAGGAAAACCCCTTCTTGTTATGGATGTTTGGGAACATGCTTATATTACCGAATATGGTCTCAATCGGGGAGGTTATATCGATGCCTTCTACTCAAATATTAACTGGGACGTAGTGCAACGCCGGTTATCTCCATAGACTTCTATTACCCCAGACTGTCATCTATTTCGCTGCATAGGCTTGTAGAATTAACGCATCTACATCGCTTGCTCCTTTGATAAGGTGAATCACTTTGGCTCGGCGCTCAGCTAGTACCCGTGAATGCGACCTATTTCGCGGCAGCCATCCTTCTGAATCAGCGAATCTACTTCGCTTCTCACCTTCG
>JANQJL010000093.1 GCA_028281675.1 Simkaniaceae bacterium | reverse complement strand
AGGACGGGGAATCGTTTTGGGGAGGGGCTTCGTACCCCTCCCAAAATGGCGTTAAACTACCCGGCCCTAAAGGGCCAGGTTTTCTTTATCTTGATAAAGCTATTTTTTGCGGACTTCGAGGAGGGCGGCGGTGGTCCCAGTTTGTTTGAGAAGGGTGAGGATTTCCTCGGCTACTTCGGTGGGGGAGAGTAGAGTAGAGGGCTCTTCATCAGGGAAGTTGGCGATGCGCATGGGGGTGGCGGTCCGTTGAGGGATAATGGTGTTGATATGGAGATCGGGACGTTCTTCAGCAAGTCCTTGGGTAAAGTTAACGATGGCTGCTTTGGCACTAGAGTAAAGGGTGTAGGACTTTCGGCCACGGGAAAATGAGGAAGAAGAGAGGTTAATGATATGACCACCAGGTTTCAGTTGGGCTAGGCGACAACTGTAAAGGAGAGAATGGAGATTGGTATTGATCGTGTGATCGATTTCTTCGGGAGTGAGGGTGTGGAAAGGTTTAAGAGAGAGATGGCCAACGCAGTTAATCAGACCATCGATCGGTCCGAGTTTATTAAAAAGAGCTTGAGTTTCTTTAAAGTTAGTGAGATCGATAGGATAGGAAGGGGAAGATTTAGAGAGGATAAGGGGATGGGCACCTTCTTTTTCGAGAAGTTTGGCTAGTGCTGAACCGATTCCGCCGGTTCCACCGGCAATGGCAAAGGTTTTTCCTTTGAGAGAGGTAGTGTTTTTGGGGGTGGGTTTATTCATGCGGCGCATGAGTTGTTCGGCGAGAAATAGATCGAGCTCGTTAGTGATTTTAATATTATCTTCAGAGCCAGCAACGATATGAACAGGATGATTTATATTAAGGATAAGGCGGCAATCATCTGAGGCGTTTTGATCGGTTGCTTTTTCATGGGCCTCTAGAAGGAGAGGGTAGAAAAAGCTTTGTGGGGTTTGCCCACGGAGATATTTCGAGCGGTTGGGAATGGAGGTAATGGTATCAAAGGTCTCTGCATGGACAATGGTATCAGCAGAGGAGATGCAGGTATTGACGGCGCTATGTTTTTTGAGTGCGTCGAGATTATCTTGGATGATTTTTTCAGAGACAAAGGGGCGGACGGCATCATGAATGACAACATAAGTGGTTTCCCTTCTGCAGGCGATAAGCCCTCGATAGGAGGAGTCTTGCCTTGTATACCCACCTTCAATGAGTCGGACACGGGGATCAGAAACGTCTTTTTTTATTTCTTCCATGTGCTCTCTATGGCAGACGAGGAGAATTTCCTTAAACTCTGAAAAAGAGAGGAAGGTTTCAAGGGTATGTAGATAGATTTTTTTTCCTGAGAGGTTGAGGAATTGTTTAGGAGTTGGACTTCCAAACCGCTCGCCGGTCCCACTCATCAAAAGGATTGCAGTGATCATAACTTCATAATTATCGGCTTTAGTGTCGATTGTAAGAACTCGGCCCGTTTTTGGGCGAGCTTTTCTTGAGGAATCCCTTCTTTAGATGATAAAGAGAGGTGGCCACGGCGCACTTCAAAGAAAATTTTATTAATATCTTGGTCTCTTAGGCCATCAATCCAATTCAGATCGATCCCAAGTTTAATAAAGCTAATGGCACTTAGTGCTTCTTTGGTATCGATTTGATAGGAGTGTTTGAGGAGGCCAATCGCTCGGCTAATTTTGTCAACGATAAGAGCATCAGGGGTTTCCTTGAGGCGAGAGCGGAGCGTTTTTTCATAGCTAACCAATTTGGTTGCCGTTTTATGGACGGCCTCTAGGATATGATCTTCCGTGAGTCCTAAGGTGAAGCGGTTTTGAATGATAACAATATCTCCAATAAAGTCGTCGGTTCCCGAGAGACCAGACGATTGCACTTCATCGTCAAGTTCTTTAATAAGAACCTCATCAATTTGATCAAGCTGAATGAGAGAGGGGAGGTGGAGAAAGGCTTGAACGGTTAAGGCAGTTCCCGAATTGGCAAGTTGCGAGGTAAGGTAGCCAAATTTATGGGAATAGGCGAAGGTGTGCTTTTTTGCTAAGTGCTCTTCAATCTCAGCAAGCTTTTTCCAAGCATTTTTCCACCCCGAATGTGCTTCAATCGAGTGGAGCACTAAATGGTCTTCTCCATTAATCATGGCAAGAAAAGTCCCACTTTTATCTATAACAAAACCTGATTTACATTCTGGGTTTTGAGAATCACAAGTCGATAGAAAATGTTCGAGTAAAAACTCTTTTTCTGCTGTTTTAATTGCATTAAACTCAAAAAACTCTGGCATATCAAGAGAAGTGGAGGCCAAAAGACTTTGCTTGAGTGCTCCAAGAACTTGCTGTGAATTTCCACTATCCATCTTTTGAGGAAAGGGATCAGAGGCTAAATTCCTCTGAAGAAAAAAACTAGAAGCAATCCAGATAGGGGTATCACTTTTTTCCCAAAAACTATTCTCTTTTAACTGCAAAAAAGGATTAGGCGTGTTCATCGGAAGCCTTGGTAAGTGAGTTAATTTGATCGCGGAGCCATGCCGCTTCCTCGTAATTTTCCCCTTTTAATGCACTCTTAAGCGCTTCATTAAGATCGCGGATTCTATTAGAATTTTCAGAATTTCCATTGGTGAAAGGGGTTTTCCCAATGTGAAGAGTGGGAGTTGGGCTTGCAGGATTAGGTTTTAAGCGGGGGGAGATGAGCTGCGCTTCCATGAGTTGATCTACGAGGACATCTTGAAAAATGAAGTAACACTCCTTGCATCCGAGCGGTTCTCCCATGAGAATAGCTTCTAGTGAGGTATGACAATGGCTGCAACAGAGCCCCTCTTCTTTTTTTTGAGTTTTCTTGTGAGGGATCTTCCCTTCTAACTTTTGTCTCAAAATGGGACAATCGCGACACATTTCTGTCGTTGTTACCGTTTCTCCTACCATTTCGGTGTAGATGACATCGGCACATTTTTTGCACTGGCTACATTCTAAAGGTCTTTCTGACATAAATCTAGTCTATAGTAAAAACCTCTTTTATTATCAAAAGAGTTGTGTTATTTAAAAGGGAAATAGCTGGGAGCATGTTAGATGAAAAAATTAATCTTTTTGGTCGGGATAGCAGCACTTTCTTATGCTGCAAATGGTTCTATAAATTCACAAGCGGAACCTTCAAAAACTTTTAAGCAACAACAAAATAAAGTTTCATCAGATTGTTCCCACCTATCTCAGCAAGAGCAGCAGTTTGCAAGTCAACTAAGCATTATGCACCGCACCATGTTTTGCCGTCATTTTTCTGTTTCGCAGAGGGTAGAGGCTATGACGCTTGTTTCATCTGAGGTCGAAAAGCTTACTGGTCAAAAATCGACGCTCACTCCTGATGAAGCGGTAGAGCTGATCATGAAAAATGCCCGCGATGATCAGCCAAATAAGAGTGGTTCGGAGCCACAACAGCAAACACAGCCGCAGGGGCAAGGACAACAACAACAGCAAAATCCCTACGGCAATTATAGCTATCCCAGCAGCAGCAATAGTGGCTCATCGTCAAATCCCTATTCTAATTATTAACCGAAAATCCATTCAGCCCTGCTCAAATGACGTGGTCATCGTTTTAGCAGGGTTACTTGAGAGCCGGGTAGGTAAAGCAGAAGAAGTGGACGACGCTGAATAAATAGTGGCAGAAGATGCTACTTTCGATCGATCGTGTCATGTGATAAACACTTCCATAGATGAGACTTGCGATAAAAGTAAGGGAGAGGAAGGAAAAGTCACGGATGAAGGTAAAATGGAGGAGGGAAAAGAGGAGGGAGACAACGATCACACTAAATGGTCCCGCCCATTTTGTGTTTAGGTGCTCACTAATTTCCCGTTGCAAGAACCCACGGAAAAAGGCTTCTTCAGGAATGGTTACAAAGAAGAGGGTGGAAATGAGCCAGATGGGGGTTATTCCTGGAAGCTTAATATCGATATCAACAAGATGAAGATAGAGAGCGAGAACCATAAGGATAATCACGCCGAGGGCGGTGAGTGCAATCGTTTTAAGGGCTACGGAGCGAATGTGCATCCGCGACAGGAGGGGGATCGTTAATGCTAAAGGAAAAAAACCAATGAAGGGTTTGTCAAAGTTAAGGTAGAGGGTATAGGGGTAAGCATTTTTACTGATCTGCACTTTATCAGCGATGAGCCAGTTATGAAAACCTGGAAAAAAGTGGCCCATGAGGGAAATCGAGATGAAAAAGGCGATAAGAATGGTGATCAGGCGGGAGGTCCCTTTTAGCTTGGTTGTTAAGGAAAGGTGAGCGGTGCAAAGAAGGGCCAGTGCCACAAAGATCTTAAAATCGATGAGTTTTCCCATGATTCCAAAGATAGAGGCGATAGCAATAAAAGAGCCCCATAACCAAGGTGATTTATGGATCCATAAACTGATGAAAGCAAGGATAAGCGCTCCAAAAGCAAGAGAGGAAAGTGGATGATGGATAAAGGTTAGATAGGTCATATGCAGCGAATATCTTTATGTTCATAAGCTCAGTACAGGACATTTTTTTGCTTTAGAGGGTGAGCGAGGCAAAGCCAGATTTTTTTGAACGACGAAATGCATAGCCGAAGGCGCTATACATGAGGAGGAGAGGAAATCTGGGAAAGCCGTAGCCGTCATATAAAACAAAAAAATGTCCTGTACTGAGGTTCATAAGTGTCACACAATAGTTAGATTTAGGTCAAAAACTTGACAGATATAAATTTAGATTGGTAATGTCCATCACTAATTCTGCACTTTACTTTTCCAAAATGGTATAAATTGGATAACATAGCCAATGAAAAGAAAAAAGAAAAATGGAATTGTTTGGCTTGAGTTTGAACTCTTAGGGCTTTTCCCTGAAGTTAAACAGGCTGTTTTTCTTAACTTAGAGCTTGGAGAAAAAAGTAGCCCTGAGAATCTGAAGCATGCGCTGAAACTTTTAGAAATTGAAAAAGGGGTAAAACTCAAACAATGCCATAAAGCAGACATTAAAGAAGTGAGGGGAGTCGACCAAACGCTCACTCACTTTGATGACTTTGATGGAGTGGTTACCAACCAAAAAGAGATAGGGCTCCTTATCCGTCATGCCGATTGTCAAGGAGCTATTTTTTATGATCCAGTCAATCATGCCCTTGGAAATGTTCACTGCGGATGGCGGGGAAGTGTCCTAAATATCTATCAAAAAATAATCATTAAGATGAAAACCCTTTATGGGACCGACCCCTCAGATTTAATCGTCTGTATTGGCCCGAGCCTGGGTCCGGAAAATGCAGAGTTTAAACATTACAAAGAGGAGCTTCCCGAGTCTTTTTGGGAGTTTCAAGTCCGTCCCACCTATTTTGATTTTTGGGAGATTAGCCGCATGCAACTCACCAAAGCAGGTGTTCCCAAAGAGCAAATAGAAATCGCTGAAATCTGTACTTACGAAAATCATAAAGAATATTTTTCTTATAGAAGGAATAAGGCAACACCTCACCATGGGACTTTGGTGGCGCTGTTGTAATATCATGGTTTGTGGTATGTTTGTTGACGATGAAAATTAAAAATTTAAAGTTGCAAGGGGCAAAGTTAATTTGCCCTCAAGTTTTTCGAGATGAGCGAGGCTTTTTTCTAGAGAGCCACCAAGATGTCAAATACCAGGAGGGGGGAATTGAAGCCTCCTTTATTCAGGATAATCACTCCTACTCGAAGGAAGGGGTGATTCGTGGCATGCATTTCCAATCGGAGCCGGGGCAGGCAAAACTTGTTCGGGTAGCCTCTGGAAAGGTCTACGATGTCATTGTGGATATTCGCCCTGATTCACCCACTTTTGGAAAGTGGGAGGGGGTTTATTTAGATGGAGAGAAGCACTTTCAGCTCTTTATTCCTGTGGGATTTGCTCATGGATTTTGTGTGGTGAGCCCTGAGGCTCATGTCCTATATAAAACAAGCGCTCTTTATAATAGCAAAACAGAAATGGGGTTTCGATTTGATGATCCGGAAATAGGAATTAAGTGGCCAGTTAGTGAGCCGATTGTTTCTGAAAGAGATCAAACAAGCCCTTACTTTTACGAATTGAGGTGGTCATGAAAATTTGGATTATTGGAAGATGGGGAACTCTTGCCCTTGCCATGCAGCGGAAGTGCAGAGAAAAAGGGATCGATTTCATCGCAACCTCGCGCAAAGAGGTTGATTTAGAAAGTGAAGAAGCGGTCAAAGCACAGTTTGAAACCCTTGCATTTACTCATGTGATTAACTGCAGTGGATATAACGCTGTTGATCAAGCAGAAGAAGAGAGTGATAAGGCTCATACTCTCAACGGGGAAGCTGTAGGCCTCCTCGCCAGACTTTCTAAGAAAAAAGGGAATAAGCTTATCCATTTCTCTACCGATTATGTGTTTGATGGGAAAAAAGAGGGTTATGAGGAAGGAGATAAAGTCTCCCCTCTATCTGAATATGGAAAAAGTAAAGAATTGGGAGAAAAACTTTTGATGGAGCACTGCCCGGAAGCTTGCTTGATCCGTACCTCTTGGCTTTTTGGAAGAGATGGAAATCACTTTGTTAAAACGATGATGAAGCTCATGGAGGAAAAAGAGACCCTTGGTGTGGTCAGCGATCAAAGAGGGCGCCCCACATATGCTGATGATTTAGCGGAAGCAGTTCTTTCTCTTCTCGATAAATCAGGGACCTACCACTTTGCAAATGAGGGAGAAACCACTTGGCATAGTTTTGCTGAAGTGATTAAAAGAAAGCTCGAAAAGAAGAAAAAGATCAGATGCCGAAAAGTAAACCCCATTACAACTGCTACATTTGGCGCTAAAGCAAAGAGACCAACATCATCGGTACTGAAGACAGAAAAATTTTCTCCTCCCCATTGGGAGATAGGGCTCGATGAGGTAGTAAGCGATGCATTTAAACTTAAATAGTGCCCACATCCTTGTGACAGGTGGGGCAGGTTTTATGGGTTCTGCCTTTATCCGCTATGTTTTAAAGGAAGAAGGATTTGTAGGGCATATTTCAAATCTAGATCTTCTGACCTATGCTGGAAATCTCGAAAACCTTGACTCGGTGCAGAAAGATGAAAGATACTCCTTTTTCCATGGCGATATCCGTGATCAAAAGCTCCTTGAAAGCATTCAAGAGAAAAGGGCTATTACGGTCATTGTCCATTTTGCAGCCGAAACCCATGTTGATCGAAGCATTACAGGTCCCGATGCTTTTGTTCAGACCAATATTGTGGGAACCTATGAGCTTTTAGAATTTGTAAGAAAACACCCTGAAATTCATTTCCATCATATTTCTACTGATGAAGTGTATGGCACTTTGGGAAAAAAGGGGGTATTTACCGAAGAGTCTCCCTACCGTCCTAACTCACCCTACTCAGCATCCAAAGCCAGTTCTGATCATTTAGTCCGCTCCTATGGGGAGACTTATAAATTATCGACAACAACCTCTCATGCCAGTAACAACTATGGCCCTGGTCAGTATCCTGAAAAATTTATCCCTTTGATGATCCAAAATATTTTGAATAAGAAAGAGCTCCCCGTTTATGGAGCGGGAGAAAATATCCGTGAATGGCTCTTTGTCGAAGATCATGCCCGCGCAATTTGGACAATTTTGCAAGGTGGAAAAAAAGGGGAGGTATATAATATAGGGGGAGGAAATGAAATGAAAAATATCGATCTCCTCCAGCACCTTTTTGAGGTGATGGAAGAGGTAATAGGTGAGAAGGTTGATGAAGAGCTTATTACTTATGTTGCAGATCGCCCCGGTCATGACTTTCGATATGCGATGGATGGAGCAAAAGTTGAGCAACTTGGATATCGTCCCATTTGGCCTCTAAAAGCGGGCCTTCGAGAGACAGTTAGATCAATGAAAAAGGTGTTTATATGAAGACCATCTGTATCATTCCAGCAAGACTTGCATCGAGTCGCTTTCCTAAAAAAGTCTTAGCCATGCTTGACGAAAAGCCGATGCTCCAATGGGTATGGGAAGCTGCATCGAGTGTCGATATATTTGATGAAGTAGCTTTTGCCATTGATGATCATGAAACGGCTCGGCTCATTGATTCCTTTGAAGGGAAGTATCACATGACCTCGCCAGAGTGTCTATCTGGAACCGATCGATTACTTGAGCTTCAAGCAAAAAAGGTGATGTCAGGAGATATTTGGGTCAATTGGCAAGGAGACGAACCCTTTATTCATAAAGAGATGATCGAAAATCTTCTTCAATCAGTCGAAAAATCCTATGATATTTGGTCTCTTCGGAAAGAGATCGAAAATGAAGAAGAGATCGAAGACCCTAATGTTGTCAAAGTTGTCACAGATATCGAAGACCGAGCCCTTTATTTTTCTAGGTCTCCAATCCCTTACGACCGTGATGAACTTGAAGACATCACCTATTATAAACATATCGGCATCTATGCCTATACCAATGATGCCCTAAAAGAAATCAGTACCCTTACCCCCTCATCTCTTGAACGTGCCGAAGGGTTAGAACAACTCCGCTTTCTGGAAAATGGTCTGGGAATTCAAGTGCATGAAACGACCCACGAATCTCTAGGCATTGATGTTCCTGAAGATCTTGCCCGCGCCATGGATCGTATTTCTTCTCAAATCCCTTAATGGGGGAAATCAGAGCTTCACAAATTTTCAGCTCCTTAGGATTTCAATTCAAATTTTTTTATACTTTCCAATGTCAATATATAGCTGAAGTAATTTAAAATAGTGAAAATTCATCCAGATCTTTTCACCGACAATTTTGCGCTCGATCTCCCTGGCTTGCACGAAGCCAGCTTCGT
>JANQJL010000090.1 GCA_028281675.1 Simkaniaceae bacterium | reverse complement strand
TAGAACTTAAAGAAAGAGTATTTAGCTGCCAAAAATGTCAACTACAAATAGATAGAGATTACAACAGCAGCATTGTAATAAAGGCCGCCGGAATGTCGGCCTTAAAAGCTTGTGGAGCTACTTAACTGTAGTATTGAAGCAAGAATCCTTTGCCTTTAGGCGAGGGAGGTTCAATATTCCTCCAAGTCGATGGTGCGAATAGGTCACAATACGGGGCTATACAGAGAGCTTCTTTAACTTCCAAAGTTGGAAGATTAAGATGACTATGATGGCTGTTGTTAGGAGGAGCATTGCTCCTGCAGGGAAAACCTTTTGGGTAGAGAGAAAGCGATAGGAGAAGAAAGTATCAAGGGCCAAGATAAGGGAAAAGGCTGCAATCAGGCCCCAGCGGTGGAATGTCATCGTTTTGATACTTGTGAAAAGAAGGGAGAGTCCAAAAATGGATCCCGCAACTAGGGAAGGAGTACTTCTTTTCATAGCAAACCCCATTACCCCACCAGAGAACACTAGAAGGGAATAGATAAAGATTATTATGCCAATCGTTTTAAGAATCCGTTTTTCCATTTCATCATTCTACACTTTTTTCTATGAATAGCAAGAAAAAAAATTTAGATCTTTTTAATTGTTTTAAAATCATAAAATCGTAATAATGCTTTGACTATATTGTTAGCTACAGGGAAAGCATGTATACAGAATACTTTGGGCCAATTAATCGAGAAAAGCTAGGAGGCCTCGAATCTCCATCTCGAAAACTGCAACAGGGAGGGCTAGTAGCTATTCCGACGGAATCCGTTTATGGACTTGCGGCTTCTATTCTTGAAGACGAAGTTTTAGAACGCCTTTACCGAGTAAAACGCCGCCCACAAAATCAATCACTTCCTGTCCTTGTTGCCAACATGGATCAGTTAAAGTTTGTAGCATCAGAGATCCCTCCAGAGGCTCACGTTTTAGCGAAACACTTTTTGCCAGGTCCCCTTTGCTTGATTCTTAAGAAAGCCCCAAACCTTTCAAACGTTATCACTGGTGGAAGAGATACCGTTGCTGTTCGGGTCTCTTCTGACCCTATTGCAAGACGGATTGTTGAATTAACAGGGTGTCCTCTTGCTGTTCCCTCGGCAAATATCACTGGAAAACCTAGCCCTACTAAAGCCAGCCACGTCCTTGAAGACTTTAATGGGCAGATTGATGGACTCGTAGATGGTGGTGAAGTGGAATATGGGATGGAATCGACGCTGATTTCATTAGAAGACCCTCTTCGCCCCAAAATTTTTCGATTTGGGGTGATTACACAGAAACAAATAGAAGATGTTCTCAATCGTAAAGTAGTCGTTCATCCATTAGCTTTAGCCCTAAACAGTTCCTCTTCGTTTGATAAACTTCGCTCGGCAGTTCGCCTCTTTTGCTCTTGGGATGAGATGAAAATTTATCTAAAGCTTAGTACTAGAAGTAAGCGAATGATCATGAGCAAAGAGGATCCCCAAGTTCAAGGAGATCATTTTCTCCTTAGTGGGAAAAACCTTTATGAAGGTCTACGTATTGCTGAAAGAGAAGGATACGCTGAGGTATTAGTCCTTTGCACACCTGAAATTAAGAAAAATATTCCTCTTCTTAACAAACTCAAGCAAATCGCAAGAACATAACTCAAAATTCAAGTTTCCAACAAATCTTCAGAAATTTCATCAAGAACATTGAAGAGGGGAACATTTTTCTGATGCCCATATTTTATGAAATCAGTAAGGAGATGCTTTAGTGTCGATTCTGGGTTGTCGCTCTTATAGTTTTTTGCAGCATCTAGAAGGGTTGTTTCTCCAATAAAAGGAGCGCCCCATGGAGTAGAAAGAGCAAAATGAACAACATCTGCTTGTTCTTTTAGCTTTGAAATTTCTAAAGCTTGGGTTGCATCGCTATCGAGTTTTTGAATATCTGTAGCTACTTTTTCTAAAAACTTAGGATCTTTAACCATTCCATCTTGTTTTAAGAGCATTTCCCAATCGTCATGGAGAGCTAGGAGACCTGCTCTAAGATGAGATACGATTTCTGTCTCATTTTGATTTTTCATCTTTTAACACTATCATTTGAGATGAGAAATGTCATTCCAAAGTTTTAATGCGCGCAATTTTTTTTCATAACCAAGGATTGAAAGAGAGGCAGTTGATAGGGGAAAGCGGATTCCATTTTCGAGAGAAAGCTTTAGCCAACACATTGTTAAAACGCGGGAAAAATGCCCGCTAGAAAAAATGGCGAGCTTTCCTTCAAGCCCTTCGAGTTTTTTTATAAACCGCTCGGCTCTCTTTACTACAGCCTCTACAGATTCTCCTGCTGGAGCGCCATGAGTGAATATATTCCATTCAGGAAGGGTTTTTCGGATCTCTTCTGATGTCAATCCTTCGTAGGCGCCATAGTCCCATTCAAGGAGGTCTTCATCGATTTGTGGATCAAAGCCGCAAATTGTACAGGTCTCTTTGGCCCGTTTTAAAGGGCTGGAAAAAACATGAGAAAATTTTAGCCGCTCTAGCCGTCGTCCTAAGGAAGCTGCATGAATCTCCCCATTTTCAGTGAGAGGAATATCGGTGAGCCCTGTATGTTTTCCATCGCGAGCCCACTCAGTTTCACCATGTCGAATAATATAGATTTCTCTCACTGTGCTTCTTTGAGGTCCTCTTCTTCAAGATATTCCCAGTCGTTATCAAGGAGGATCAAATCGGAGAAAAGCCCTCTTAAGGTATCTATAGCATTGCCACCTGAATCGCTAGGATTTAGAATCCCTTCAAGCATATTTTGGAGCCCCTCTTTACTAAAGATATTGCGGAGAGTTTCCTCCATAATGATATGCATGATCTGAGCTGTTGGAATTCCTCCTTCGCTACTAATATTGGTCAGTTCAATCCGACTGATAGGGCGGAGCTTTCTATTTGCTCTGCCACCAGTTTTATAAGCAAGCTCAATTTGAAGATCGGTAATAACCAATCGCTTAATAAGAACAGAGGTTGTTTCCCCTTTTGTCTTTGCCTTATCACTATCTTCTTTTGTTGATTTACTCATGTTATTCATGATGGTGGTCCAATTACCTTTCTTGCTATTTGGAGAGTCAAACTCAAGACCGATATAGACATCATCCATTGTCATTTCATCAATCACAATTCTCTTATCAAAAAAGCGAGTTAAAGGGACACTTATGGTCGTATGATCAGCAGAGAGTGCGCGGGGCGTTTTAGAATATCCCAAAGGATTTCCTATCCTGATACCATCAACCTTGAGGTTGGAAGGGGAGATTCGAATATCGGAAATCGTTACCGAGACACCTGCCCGTTTTGAGAGTTTATGAGAGACAATTGTTGGGAACATATTCCAAGCAAGAATGGCCGCTAAACACAAAACAATAATAAGTCCGAATATAATAATAAATGCTTTTTTCACGGCATCACCAGATAATTAACCTTTATTTGGACTATTTCGAAATAAGAATTATTTGTCTAGAAATTAAGTGTACCGCGAACAGTAAGGCCATGCAAAGCAACAAGGCTTGTATTTATCCATGTTTCTTTAGGCTGACTTGCTGTAGAGCTAGTTGAGCGATAAACCTCTTGGAGGTTTGCCCAAATTGTCATCTCATACCCTGCAAAAATTTCCATCCGCCAGCTCTTAAAGCTTTTCTGATAAGAAGGGCCGAGGAGAAATTGTGATGTAAAAGCGAGGCGGTAGTCCTTATAGCGAAGATCTCGAACGGGAATGCTTGGATCGTCGCCAGCCTGCAAAATGACACTTGTTTCTTGCTTAGCATGATTGTGGTAGTGACCTGCAACAAGAGCTGTTGATGCTCCCCCAGTCATATAAAAATCTTTGCCCCAAAACCAATCGAAGGTTATTCCTGCTCTAAAACCCAATCCCCAATAGCGCCACTTGTTATTGACCATTGTATTATTGAGCTGAGCATCAAAATAACGGATTTTCCAGCCTTGCCGAATCCAAACCCCTGTTAATCCTCCAACTAATCGGAGACGGAGGTGGGGGTTATCATGAAGGTGGAAAACTCGACTTGCCAAGAGATCGGCTAGCTGATAGTTAAGATGGATAGAACTTGTAGCCCGATTCAATGGACTTTCAAAAATTTGCGGCCAAGTGCTTGTCATGAAACGATTCTGCTCAGCAGGAGGACGATTATGACTGTCTCGCCCTTTCAGATGAATGAATGTGTATTGGAAATTTGCTTCCCAAAAATTTGGAGCGCGGTAATATCCAAATGCAAAACGGTAGCCTGGATCCCAATCAAATTTTACCCTTTCCATATCTCCTTGAGCATATGAATTGCCTGAGCTCCACGAAGGACCTCTCATGCGGATTGCATAATCAAGAGCTCCCTCGCTTACTGTCCAGTAAAGAAACTCACCGCTTATTAAAAAAGCCGCATCATCCTTGTTAAAAAGATCTTGGTTTTCTTGCGGTGGTTGCTGCTGCGGGTTAGCAAAAAGCAAAAAAGGAAAAAAGAGGAGAGGTAGGAGTTTTTTAAACCCAAATGGTGGTCTATAAGTATTTCTCTGGGTTTTAAGTAGCATTGACTTATTAATCCTCAAAATCTCTATCCATCACTGTTTTTCTCCCATCTGCTTTTGCGTTATTAGCAGCTCTATCACATGCATTTTCTACAATTCGAGTGAGAGATTCCATTGCAGATGCAGAGGTATTCATTCCATGTTTTTCTTTAATTTTTTTCTTTACTTTGCTGACGACAACTAGGATATCCATAGAGTACCTTTTGGGTTTGTGAGTCAATTGCAAAATTCCCGGTTAGTCAATTCTTTAGGAGTTTTGGCCGAGTTGGTCCTAAAATACAAACTCACATGCCCTTTGGGGTAGGATGTTTGTGTATTATGGCTAAATCGGTTAAAAGAACCAAAAAGCGACCACCAGGAATTTTGCAATTGGCTCTTATGTTTAAACTTATTTTTTTATAGCGAAGATATCATTTATTATCAAATAGACATTTGGTATCATACCAACATGGAGATTGAAAACTTAGTAGGTAAGTGGAATATCACCCGCATAATTTCCCATCCCGATGGAACTCCAAAAGGGAGGATGCAAGGGATGGGTTATTATGGTATTTGTGAAGAAAACCAGCTCCTTTATCAAGAGCAACTCTTGCATACAACCGATGAGGATGGTCTCTTTTTTGCTACCAAGTTTTACCGTTACCATTTTAAAAAAAAAGAAATCTCGATCTATTTTTATCAAGAAGAAGAAGGGCGCCTTTTTATGACCCTCCCTAAAAATGATCTTAGAGGGGATGCCACTTGCAAAGAAGATCGTTATTCTCTTGTGTGGGATTGGGTGAATCCAGAAACTTTTCTGACCCGCTATACTGCAGTGGGTCCTCAAAAAAACTACATTATAGAGAGTGAGTTTAAGCGATGAGATTAATCATGGGAAAACATGCTCTCGAAGAGGTGTTAAAGAAAAACCCTGAGCGCTTTGTTGAGGCCTACACCTATAAACAAGAAGATCCCCTTACCCAAATGCTAAAAAGGGGGGGAGTTAAAGTCCAAGAGATGCCCAAGCAGAAACTTGCCTCTCTTGTTCAATCAGATTCTCATCAAGGGTTTGTTGCTAAAGTTCATGAAAGGGAATGTCTCACCCCTAAAGAATTTCTAAAAACCGCTCCTGAGAAAAGCCTTGTCCTTATGTGCGATGCAATCCAAGACCCCCAAAACTTTGGTGCCATTCTTCGCGCCGCTGAATGCTTTGGTGTTGACGCGCTCATCTATTCGACCAATCGAAATGTTGCTCTCACCCCTGCCGTTTCAAAAGCCAGTGTTGGTGCTTCCGAACTTGTCCCTCTTATTCCAGTGTCCAACCTTGCCGACACTCTGAAAAAGTTCCAAGACGGTGGCTATTTCTCCGTTGCGACCGAAATCTCCGATAAAGCTCATCCTCTTGATACCTTCGAGTTTCCAGAACAAACCCTTCTCATCATCGGCGCCGAAGGGCCGGGGATCCAACCTCTCCTTTCTAAAAAGTCTGACTTTCACCTCTATATACCGATGAAGGGATCGATCGATTCCCTTAATGTTTCTCAAGCAACCGCTACGATCCTTTCACATTGGAAATAAATCCACTCCGGGATTTTATACCATTTCCAAAAAAAAGAGCAAAAAAGCCGGCAGGTTTGCATCCCAAAGATTCATAGACTTTGCAAGCTGGAAGGTTATCTTTTCCTGTGAAGATGATAAGTTTTCGGATGGCATGAAGCTCTTTTGAATCATGAAAAAGGCGACGGATAAGTGCTTTGGAATATCCTTTGCGGCGATATGTTGGCAAGGTGTAAACGCCACCTACTTGTCCGAGATCAAAAGCTTTTGCATTGAGATCAGCAATAGAAACGAGCTGATCGCCTATAAAATAACCCCAGATGATTTTCTTTTCGACTTTCTCTAAGAAGTATTCCTTTAGTTCTTCTGCAGTCAAATGAGAAGGAAATCCATACTCACTAATATAAGCCAACCGAAGGGGCAACCATGCTTCAAGATCACTTTCTTTAAGTTGTCTGATAAAAGGAGAGGCTTTTTCCTCAAGCTTTGGGTTTATGGTATAAAGAATTTCTTTCTGTGCATAAGTCTCTTTTTGGATGACCTTCTTCTTTTTTAAGTGGGACCAAAAGGGCGAGCACACCTCCCAATTACCAAAAAGCCCCTCGATAGGGATCCCTTCCTCTTGGCACGCATCGATCACTTTATCAAATAGGGACTCTGGAATAGCACTTTCAATAAATAAGTTTCCTTTTTTTGTGAGGGCAAAAACACCTATAATTTTATCTGAAGAGCGGATGAGTTTATAGTTTCCTGAAAATGGGGAAGAGCCAATATAGGGGCCATAGCTTTCAAAATTTCCTAATAGAAAAAGGGAAGTATTTTCATGCTCTTTTAAAAAATGGAGCATTTTTTCTTCAGAAGATGGAGTAAAATTTTCAATGATAAAGTTCATTTTTCGGTTTTAATACCATTTCGAAAAAATAAAGCGGTGAGTTAAGCTTGATCTTTTCAGTTGAAATCGGGCTTTCAATCTCACTAACCACCAGTGGTTAGTGTCGATTTCCAAACCCAATTTCCCCTTGAAAATCTCTTGCGCTAATTCTGCACTTTATTTTTCCGAAATGGTATAACAATCTGGTTAAGCGCTTTTTGAATCATTTGAATTGAAGGAGAACTCACACCTGAATTTTTAGCAATTTGGCTCCAACAAGCAATACCTTCTTTAACTTCTTCAATTATTTTACAAGCAGTTTGATTTTTTATCCCCTCTTTTTCTGCGAGTTTTAATAGATGGGATTCTTTTGGGTTTTTTCCTTCCCCTAAAATCGTTGTGCAATGTTCTCCAGCTGGTCCTGAGGAAAAAGTTAAGTCATAGGCAGGAGAAACATGCCAAGATCCGTCATTTTCCATTAAGAACGAAAAGTTTTTTGCATGATCATCGCGATTGTGGCTAAAAATATTAAATGCAATCGCACGGAACTGTTTCTCACACTCTCTAATATCTTTTGTGAGCCATGCTGTAGCTTTCATAATTGATTGGTAGTCCAGGCTTGGGAAGCGGTGATCTGCATGAAGAAGACCACTTAAAGTGTGCATATGGACCCGCTCTTTTTTAATTCGATCAAAACGTTTCACTCCAAAAAAACCTCCTCCTTTTTTTGAGGGAAAGAGTTTAGCTAAAGGTAATAAGAGACCAGATTTTTTTGCCATTAAATGGTAGGCCCATTCAATAGGGCCAATATCTTTTGGATCTATAGATGAGCGAAATTTGATAATCCAATCATCGCTCCCCACAGAAATCAGTGCTTTTGGGCGGGCACCAGCTGAAGAGCCGTTCATTGCAAGAAGATCATCAAGATACTTTTCCTCTTCCCTTTCTTGATAAATTGTTGCCTCTTTTGCAATTTGATCAAGATCTTTATGCTTCACCTCTAAGTGTTGCTGATCTATTGGTTCATAACTAAGAGCACCCATCCCCTTATTTCCTACATAACTAAGACGATCAAGAGGAGAAAGCTGCATGGGGTTGATTCCAATAGATGAGAGTTTACGATCAAGGAGAAGTCGACCCCACCCATCAGGGAGGCTATCATTAAAGACTCCAAATAAGCCATCGAATAAGGGTTCTTGGCATTGATGAAGTCCTTTTTTTAGAGGAAGTTTAAAAGGGGAAAGTTCTAATCCTGTTTCTATAAACTCTTGAGAGTACTCAAAGAAAAGTTGTCGATTTTTAAGTGCAAGTTTTCCGACAAGGATTTTCTCATTCCTTTTATTGAAATAGACACGAATTAAAGAGTGGTTTTTTAAAATCATCGCCGCCCCCTTTTTCGAGGGTTTCCCTTAAAAAGATCGTTAAGAGAGGAAGGTTTGGTATTTTGTATAAAAAGATGATCAAAATTTTCTAAAGCACCTAAAACAAGGCTAAGTTTTAACAAAGAGTCTAGGGAAATTTTCCCTGTTTGTTCAAATCTTTTAAGGACTCCATAACTTACTCCTGAGCGCTCAGCTAAAGTCTTCTGGCTAAGGTTAAGAGTGAGCCTTAACCCTTTTAAGCGCTCAGCTAGTAAAGCTGCGACCTCAAGAGGGCTTTTCATAAATAACGACATATATATTATCCCTTATAGGCTTAATATCACTATAACAGCCATTATAATATCTATTAAATAAAGTTTCAAGAGGGTTGTCGAAGCAGAGTGAGCGCAGCAGATGGATGTCCGCAGCCTTTATTGCGCTCTAACATTTTTGTTTACGCCCAAATTAAATCCATAAGAGCAAGGGCGACCCCATTGGTCCAGCCAAACCCTTGTTGAGGGGCATATTCTCCGCGGGCAACATCGGCTGAGCAGTCACGGACATTATATTTTTCTAAAAGTGTCCCTTTTTCTGCAAAAATCTTTTCATTTAGATCGATCCAGCGGCGAGCTCCTTCAAGAGCAAGATCTTTGTGCCCATAATTAAGGAGACCCTTAATGGTGATCCACTCAAGAGGTGCCCAGCCATTAGGCATATCCCATTGATGTTGACCTTCTGTGAGGGAGGTGACAAAACCTCCTGGAAGGAGAAAATCTTTTTCGAGTTTTTTAGCGACGGCATCGGCTTGCTTTTGTGTGGCTGCTTGGACGAAAAGAGGAGTGGTTGCAGCAAGGGTTTGCGCGGGTGTGGTAGATTTAGTGTTGAGATGAACATCATAGAAGAAATCATCTTTCCAAAAGAGTGTTTGGATGGCTTCTTTCCGCTTATTGGCAGCTTCTTTGTATTGAGAATCATTTGAGAACAGATAGAGGGTTTCTTCTAAGTGAAAGAGGAGAGAGTTTAGATCAACAGGGAGGAGATCGAGGGTCCAGACCGTTTGGAAAGTCTTTTGGTCTTCGAGCCAACGGGAGCTAAAGTCCCAGCCAGAAGCACAAGAGGCGCGGAGGGATTGAAAGAATTGAGGGTTGTTTGACCCTTTGGCAAGTTCTATTTCCCGCTTATATGCTTCAGGACGAGGAATATTAAGCTCATCAAAATAACTGTTAAGGGGGGTTTGATGGTCCATCCAATAGCGGTATTCTTTTTCAAGATGAGGAAGGAAGCTTTTGGCGAAAGATTGCTCTCCCTTATCGGAGAGGAGTTTGAGGAGGAAAGAAAAGTAAGGGGGTTGTGAGCGGGAGGTAAAGTAAACACGGTTGCCATTGGGGATGAAGCCGAAAAGGTCGATGAGATGGGCAAAATTGGTGACCATATCCTTTATAATAGGGGTGGGAAGACCGAGAGCAGTGAAGTAACTGTCCCAATAAAAGCACTCTCGGAAGCGGCCGCCAGGAACGATATGAGGTTTGGGAAGAGATATAAGGGTACTCTCATTAGAGGGGGCTTTCATCTCCCTATGCAGAACAGGCCACATTTTCTCGATATAGTCTTTCATCGATGCGGCCTTAGGGACCTCTTCATTGATTGGAGGGGGCAATGTGAAATGTTTCTCAACAAAAGCTTTCAGATTAAAGGATGGGCCATCTCTTTCTTCCTCAAATGCTTTGAGAATTTCACGTGGATCGGAATTGGGGATGCTGTCAACGAAAGTCTTTCCATCTGAATAGATTGCACTGTGTGCAACCGCATCAAAGAGGGGTCCAGAAAGTTGAATATATTCTTCGAGGTTCATACTAATTAACATAGGTTATTTTGAATAAAAAGCAATTGACAAGGGAGACTCTTTTTGTCAGAAGGAGGATATAAGGCTAAGAGCAACGTTCGGGGTTAAAAAAATGGAAGGGGGAAAGTCTTCCAAATCATTCTGGCAACGGATACTACTCATTAATCCTTATTATTTTGCGCTCCTTCTTATCGGGATGTTTGCTATAAACATTTACCATGTCTCCTCTTTAGAGAAGGGATGGGCACTTTCACCCGTCTATTTTTTAACTTATGCGCTGATTGAGAGTCTTTTAGAGGTTCTGGTTTTAGTTTTCATTGGAAATGTGATTAAGACTTATCTTCATAAGTCTTTGTACTATGTCTTTGTGAGTGTGTGTTTTTTATTTTTAACTCTCCATTATATTGATTTTGTTTTGGTCCGTTTCATGGATATCTCGGTCTACTATGGCCTCCACTGGGTTTTTGATGAGAGTTTTGAGAACTTTTTAGAACTTCTCCATTTAACAGGAATTAGCATTAGCACGTGGATTTTCATCTTTGTGGGGATACTCTTTTTGATCCCACTTTCTGCTATTATTCTCTACGGTGTGGCAGAGAAACTTTCAGGCAGAAAGCCTCTGAAGGTGACCCATAAAGGGCTTATGAAAGCCTTATTTTGCTTGCCTATAGTACTTATTGCTTTAGATATGACTGTCACCCCAAAGGTACAGCGGCAGGACTACCACTTTTACCAAAAAGTCCTTCCCTGGAAATCAACCCTCCTTTCGCAAGATGCTGTTCTTATTAAAATGGGTAGGCCTCTAAAAAAGCTTCCTAGGGAAGTAGAAACATTAAAAAAGGTTCACTCTGTCCCTCTTGCAGTGGAAAAAAGGCCCAATATTTATCTCTTTATTGTTGAAAGTTTGAGACAAGACTTTTTAACAGAAAAAGGAGCGGGGAACATTGTTGAATTTCGAGAAGAAAACATCCAGTTTAAGAAAACCTTTTCTAGTGCCAATGCGACGCATCCTTCTTGGTATTCGATTTTTCATTCGAACTTCCCCCTTCATTGGGCTGAAGCTAAAAAGAAATGGAAATCGGGAAGTGTCCCTCTACAGATTTTTAAAAAAATGGGATACAAGATCCATGTCTATTCAGCTGCGCAATTGAAATACTATGGCCTTTCGAATGTGATGTTTGGAAAGGGGAATTATCTGGCTGATTCCTATAACGTTTTCCCCCACTATTTTCCTACCCAAGCATGGGAATCAGATGAGAAAGCTGTCAGTACATTCATCGGTGATCTCGATAAGAAAGGGTCGAAAGAGGGGAATGTTTTTATATTCTTCCTGGAATCGACCCACTTCAATTATAGCTGGCCGGAAAAATATCCAGTAAATTTTAGACCTATTAGCGAAGAAAAAACCAACTTACGAATCTCTAACTCACTGAAAAACATTGAATTGATTAAAAATCGGTACCGGAATTCGATCCACTTTATGGACTCACTTTTTGGAAAAGTCTTGGGTAGGCTCAAGGAGAAAAATCTTTACGATGAATCTGTGATTTTATTCACGGGAGATCACGGAGAAGAGTTCTTTGAAGAGGGACAACTCTTTCACCTTTCTCATTTAAGCTCTATGCAAACAGAGCCACCTATTTATCTGAAGCTGGGAGATAATGAACGTGCAAGAAAAAATAATGTCGATGAAATCGTTACCTCACATGTCGATCTTTTCCCAACGGTTCTTGATTATTTGATTGGTTTTCAACCATTCACAGTCTTTGATGGAGAGTCGATCTTTAAAGAGAATCGGAGTGGCTTTGTGATCACCGGGCGTTTTAATGGCCCGCGAAGACCCGAGGAATTCTTTATCCACAACGGCAAAGATAAGTGCACCTTTAGGTTTTTTGGAAAAGGGAAGCTTGAAGTGCGCAGCCTAAAGTCTTCCGATGGAGAAGTCGAGGATATGGATGTGTCAGCGATTAAGCGGCAGTTTCATCCAGCTCTCAATAAACTATTCCAATAATTTTTTCATTTTTTTAATTCCATGATGTGATATATTGTTTTCGGTTAACCTTTAAAAGGTCTAGTTTTGGGAACTACTTCTTTGGTCCCTCCTATAAATATTTGGAGGGAATGCACTCAAAAAATTGGGGACTATACTCAGGAAACTGAGAGGCTTCGCAAGGAGATTAGTCTTCAGGAGAAGGAGCTTCGAAAGATTGATCCCTCTCTTCTAAATGAGCCCCGTTACAACTCTGACGATTGGGTTTTTGTTCAGCTGGTGAAGACGATTTACTATGCAGTGAAATGTTATTTTGCTGCAGCAAAGGTTGGGGTGCATCAGGGAAAGATTCAAGAATTTCAAAAGAAGATTAAGCCTAGAGAGACAATAGAAAAGAAGATGACTACTGCTTTTAACCAAGCTTTTAATCTAGACGACGGGCTAAGTGATGCAAGAAAGGTGGGGCAACAATTTGAGAAATTTGTCCGTTTTTCCGAGGGGATTGATTTAGCCGCTAAGACAAATGCATTTCTTGGAAGGGAAGAGCTTAATAGAACACCTCTCGCAGAAATAACCGCTCGATGTACTGTTCCGAAACTAACAAGCTCTGATTCTGATGATTGGTCTCTCTCCTGTGAGGAGGAGGATGGAGTTAATGGAGTAATACCGCCCCTAAGTCTTCAGAAATTATTGCCCGCTAGACAATATGCAGTACTTGCGAAAATTCTCCCCCTTTCAATGGTTCAATCGATCACAAAGCTTGGGGATAAGGATATTTATCATCTTACTTTTGAAGGGCCTCTCGAGGGGCGAATCAAAGGAGTCGAAGGAAATGGGTTTGCTGAGAGCTTAAAAGAGATTATTCTGAGCAAGTTGCTCGAAGGTCCAGATCCTTTAAAGAAGCTATGCGAGGATTATACTCTTGTCAAGCGTTTCTTAGAGCAAATAGAGGTTAGCTCCATGGAGGATTTTACCAAAATTCTCTATTGGGAGGGACTTTTGGGCGCTTGGAAATCTACCGAAGGGAGCCTTTGCCATCTCCCAAAAGAGGTTGACTTAAGCATTAGAGAAAACCAGGTAGATATTTTAGCTGGGGCTTTTCGAGCAGGGGTTCACGTAACAGATTACCACCACATTAAGAATCATTTATTTAATACAGTTATGCAGGGTGCTTGTTATACCCTTTTGTGTGGCTTAGGCTTTATCACAGTGGGAGGATACACAAAACAACCCCTTCATTCAACTTTTTCGATTAATGGGATGAAATTTCCATCAGGAGAAGATAGAATTTTTCTCCAAGTTTCTGAAAACACTACTGCCCCACTTTCCTTTGATTATGATGAGAGTTGGCAAACTCCTCAAAATTTATCGCAACAAACTCTCTACGCTCTAGCAGCCTCTCCAAGTCGATTTATCAGCAAGATGGAGCTAGAGTTTTTGGGGAATTATCTTTCTTGGAGTTTAGTTGAAGATGAATGAAGCTTTTGAGAAAAAGCATGTCAGGCATTGGGGAAAAATCATGGTCCTTTATTGGAGGATTTGATCGAGAACCTTTTGGTAGGTTGGATGGAAGCGGAGGTGATTATGCTTCCCATGCTCAATCGTGATGAGAGAGGCATCTTTTTTTTCCTTGATGAGTTTGAGAAGACGGGTACTTGAATCAAAAGGGACAAGCTCATCTTCTGTTCCATGGAAGATGTGGATGGGGGCATCGACATGGACGATCCACTTATCGGTCCTAAAGTGGTACTTAAGGATCATGGGAATGAGGAAGCGGGGAAGGTAGGGGAGCTGGCGTGGGGTAAGGTCGAGGATGCTGAAATAGGGTGATTCTAGGATCAGGTTTTTGGGGTCGTGGTGGGAGGCAACGTAGGTTGCAACTCCGGTACCAAGAGAGCGACCATAAACAACAATTTGATCTTCGGTGTAGCGGGTGTGGAGGTAGTTATAGCAGAAATCGGCATCGTGGCAAATTGCCTTTTCACTTAACTTACCCTTACTCTTGCCAAAACCTCGATAATCCATGACAAAGAGATCATAACCGCGAGAGGTAAACTCTTTAGAAAGGCGTCCCCAGTTATCGGAAAGATTTCCTCCTCTTCCATGGAAATAGAGGACGACACCCTTAGGGTTTTCAGCAGAGAAATAAAGGGCATTGATCTCGGCATCTTTGTCTGTTTTCAAAAACAGCTCTTTAAAGGGTTCTTCGAAGGTAAAAATATAATCATCGGGAAGGGTTGCTTTTTGAAAAAGCAGGTCTTCCTGGTGATAATAGATGTGACCAATCACGAGGAAAATGAGGAAAAAAATGGAAGATAGGGCAAAGACAATCTTTTTTTTCATGGTATTGATTTTATCACAATTCCGATTTTATGGGGTGGAAAGCATTCCGGATGAGGCTCCATAGGTCGCCATAGAGTTAACATTTATAAGACAATGTAGCCGATCTGCTTCATCACCCCATATTCATTCCACACCTCATTAAGATGGGAGATTTTTCCTCCCTCTATGGTAAAGAGGGCAAAGGCTTTGATGACGACGGGCTTATCGGTTGCTTCCACCCCCATGAGAGGACCCCGCTGGACCCCTTGAATCTGAATACGAGCCAGAACCTTGTTCCCCTCAGCCATCATCTCTATCACTTGCAATTTAAACTCTGGGAGGGCTTGATGGAGAGCCCGGACGCGAACGCTGAGGTTTTTGCTAAATGCATCATACTTACTATAAGAGTTATCGAATACAACTGTAGAGTCTTGAACCCCATAGTTTGCAGCTAGAAGTTCATTCATTGTTCGGGGATCATTTTTGCTAAAGGCATCGTAAAATTGTTGAACGAGCTCTTTATTCTCTGACTCAGGGTCGGTTCCCCCTCTTGGGGTGATAATATGGGAGAGTTCTCCTCCCGAAGTAGCAAAGGCTGAAACCATTAAGATTAAGAAACAAGCAAGTTTTTTCATCGGACTATCCTCTTTTCTTCTTTTTCCCATAAAGAACTATTTTTATCGAGAATATTATTAAAAATAATTTTATATTTTTTATTAATTAAATATTTGTGATAATTAACATAAACTTAACTTTTCAGGAAGAATTTTTTATGAGTTTATCTATTGATACTGAGAATGGCCCTGAACGTTTGTTAGAAGAGATGGTGGGGCCTACTAAAACAGCCATGGTTTATGGTTTTTATCACTGTTATTATGATAGACTTTACTTTGAATTGTCGAATAAGGAGTATAAAGTTTATGACTATTCTTTATCTGAATTCCTTCAAGTTCCTAAAGGTTTCTGCATATTTCCCAATTTCATTGAAAATAATACAGTCCCAAAGGAGTGTCAGGCAAGTTTGGCACTCTTTGTTATTGAAAATTATAGAAAAAAGCTTTGTGGAGTAAAAAAACTTCCTCCAATTTTATTTTGTATTGATACAAATAATAATTGTTATACGAGAATTAATCTTTCAAATGTTCAAGAATATAAGATCCTTAAAAAAAGGAGCCTCGTTACTGTAAAGGAGTTAAGAAGAGCCTATAAACTTTGCCATGATCCTTTTGTTGATCCAAGGATTCGGGATGTGGCTAGAAGAACTTTCATTTTTTTGAAAGTAGTGACAAATTCTCGAGGCAGAATTATTGAACTTCGAAAAGTCCCTCCACCATGGAAAAAAGCAATTAAATTTAACTCAGCTGTAGCTAAAAAAGCAAAGGATCCAAACAATTGGAGGTTTCAGGCAAATGCGGCAGCTTATCTACTTAATGGGAAATATATAGCTCCAAGCACGAGGCCTCGAAGGAGAAGCGATTTGGCATAGCGGATTGAAGCTCAAGGGGGAGCGGGGGTGCGCCAGGGATGCACCCCCGACGAGTCTATTCAGTAAGCATCAAAAAACTCACATTTTCGATGAATTTATTTTACAAACTTTGTAGACAACATGCCAGGGAGAGCTTTGGCGCAAGTTCGATAAAAACAGTGGCTTGGGTTTCAAGGTGTAATCATATAGTTGTTGGCAAGTTTTGTGAAGCTCTCGATTTGCTCTTTCTCCCACTCTTTGGATTTTTCCAGCTCTTTTGCCATGAGCTCTGCAACGAGAGGAGCAACCTTTACGGCAAGTTTTGCATCAAGGAGAAGAGAGCGGGTGCGGCGGGCGAGGAAATCTTCAACGGTGCGGGCCATTTCGTGGCGAACAGACCAGACCACCTCTCCTTTTAGATAGGGGAGTTTTGGATTAAAGAACTGACCAAGAGATGTGTCTTCGGAGACGATTTTTTTGATGGTGGCACCGTCGGTTCCATAGGTACTCCAGGGGTCGAGGGGGTCTGCATCTTCTAACCAACCATGGAGTTTGAGGTCTGTCGTTTTGCAAGGAATATCCTCAAATCCTCCAACAAGGAGGGCTTTTCCAATGACATCTTCTCCCATTTTTCGATAGGTCGTCCATTTACCACCAGCAATGGTGATAAAACCTGAATCGGAAACAAGGATCGTATGTTCGCGTGAGAGTGCCGCTGTCTTTTTTCCCTCTGCGGCGATGAGGGGGCGGAGCCCTGCAAAAACGCTGAGGATATCTTCTCTTGTTGGAGGGCGGGATAAGTATTTCCCAGTTTCTTTAAGGATAAAGTCGACCTCTTCATCAAGGGGGATTGGCTCAAGGACAGGCTTTTTAACTGGAGTATCGGTTGTTCCGACAAGAACCCGATCATGCCAGGGAACCATGAAGAGGACCCTTCCATCGGCAGTATGGGGGATGAGAATGGCTGTTTCACTTTCTAGAAAGCTTTTATCCAGGACAATATGGACCCCTTGACTAGGCTGGATAATTTTAGGGGATTTAGGATTATCAAGTGCCCGGATCTCATCGGAGAAAATCCCTGTGGCATTAATCACCACTTTCCCTTTTACCTCACAGGAAACTCCTGTTTCTACATCTTCGACCTTGACCCCACAGGTATGGTGATTCTCTTTTAAGATTCCTATCACTTTCACATAGTTGAGGACGGAGGCGCCATGATCAACCGCGGTTTGTGCAAGGGTAAGGGCTAAGCGGGAGTCATCAAACTGCCCATCGTAGTAGATTGTCCCTCCCCAGAGGTCTTTTTGCTCTAAAGTGGGGAGGATACTAATCGTTTCATCTCTTGAAAGGTGTTTAGAAGGTTCTAGCCCTAATTTTCCAGCGAGCATATCGTAAATTTTTAACCCAATTCCATAAAAAGGGCCTTCCCACCAGTGGTAACTGGGAACAAAAAAAGGGCGGTGATAGATGAGATGGGGAGCATTGCGACAAAGACGACCCCGCTCACGCAGCGCTTCTAAAACAAGGTTGATATTTCCTTTTTGTAGATAGCGGAGGCCGCCATGAATGAGTTTTGTACTCCGACTTGATGTGGCTTTGGCAAAATCACTTTGCTCTAGAAGGAGTGTTTTAAGTCCGCGCGAGGCGCTATCGACTGCAGCGCCAAGTCCTGTTGCTCCGCCACCGATGATAATGATATCCCACTCTTGGTCAAGGGTTTTGAGCATTTCATTTCGATCCATACTCTCCCCACATCTTCGCACATTTTACTGCATGGCGCCACATTCCGATTTCATAGTTGCGTCTTTCTTCATCAAATTTTGGCTCGAATCGTTTTTCTTTTTTCCAGAGACCTTTAAGTTCGTCTTGGTTTTTCCAGTAGCCAACACTAAGCCCTGCAAGGAAAGCAACGCCGATTGCAGTCAGTTCGGTCCATTTTGGGCGGATAACGGGGAGGTTTGCGAGGTTGACTTGAGTCTGCATTAGAAGATTATCGTTGGCGGCTCCACCATCAACCCGAATTTCAGAGATGGGGATAATCTCTTGAATGATTTCTAAGATATCATTGACTTGGAGACAGATCCCTTTGAGAGCAGCGCGAGAAATATGTGCGGCTGTTGTCCCCCTAGTGACTCCTGCAATGATTCCTCGTGCATTGGGATCCCAATGAGGGGCACCAAGGCCTGTAAAAGCAGGGACGAAAACAACCCCTTCAGAAGAGGGAACGCTGCTTGCTAAATCTTCCACTTCCTCATAAGTTTTGATGATCCCTAAAGAATCTTTTAGCCATTGAACAACAGCTCCACCGATAAAAACACTTCCTTCGAGAGCATAGTGGGTTGTTCCATTCATTTGATAGGCGATGGTGGTTAAAAGATGTTTGCTTGGTTTTGGAGGTTGAGTTCCTGTATTCATGAGGATAAAGCACCCCGTACCATAGGTGATTTTCCCTATCCCTTGTTCGAAGCAAGTTTGTCCAAAAAGAGCGGCTTGTTGATCCCCAGCAATTCCTCCAATAGGGATAAGTGTTGAGCATACATCCTCACTACAATCACCATAAACTTCACTAGAGCTTTTGACTTCTGGAAGTAGTTCTTGAGGGATATCTAAGATTTTTAAGAGCTCTTCATCCCACTTCCCTTCATGAATATTATAGAGAAGGGTTCTGGAAGCATTTGTCGCATCGGTAATATGTTGCCTCCCTTCCGTCATCTGCCAAACGAGCCAACTATCAACCGTCCCAAAGGCAAGTTCTCCTTTTTCCGCTTTTGCTCGAGCTCCATTAACATTATCAAGGATCCATTTGATTTTTGTTCCGGAAAAATAAGGATCGAGGAGGAGCCCTGTTTTCTTTTGAAAGAGAGGCTGCAAACCATCAGCTTTAAGTTTTTTGCAAAAGTCAGTGGTCCTTCGGTCTTGCCAAACAATGGCGTTATAGATGGGCTGAGAGGTTTTTCTATCCCATAGAATGGTCGTTTCCCTTTGGTTAGTGATTCCGATTCCTGCCACCTCTCGCAGGTTAACTCGCGCATGAACCATCGCCTCTGTCATGACTGATGCTTGCGTTGCCCAAATATCCATCGGGTCATGCTCTACCCATCCCGGTTTGGGGAAAATTTGGCGAAACTCTTTCTGAGCCTTCCCCTCAATCGTCCCTTCGCGGTTTATAATAAGCGCTCTAGAACTTGTTGTTCCTTGATCTAATGCTAAGATATACTTCATACAGCTCTCTTACTTGTACCTTTCAACGCATTATGCTATATGTCAACAGAAATCTTTAAGCAGGATCACAACTATGAATATCTTTTGGGGAGAGTTAATTGGAACGCTTCTCCTTGTTCTTCTAGGAGATGGAGCTGTTGCCAATGTTTTGCTAAAGCGATCAAAAGGGGAAAAGGGAGGGTGGATTGTTATTAGTACCGGTTGGGGATTTGCTGTTTCGATTGCGGTCTATACCTGCGGTTGGGCAACAGGAGGGCATATCAATCCCGCTGTCACTTTTGGACTGGCAGTGGCAGGAAAAACACCTTGGAATCTTGTTCCCACCTATTTTATGGCGCAACTCCTTGGCGCTTTTATCGGCGCTATTCTTGTATGGGCAACCTACTATCTTCATTTTGGGAAGAGTGAGAACAAAACCCATAAGCTTCTGATTTTTTGTACGCAGCCAGCAATTCGTCATAAAACGTGGAATTTTATTACAGAGCTTATAGCCACAGCTGTGCTTCTTATTGGTGTTTTAGGAATTTTTAACATTCACAATGGGATTGGGATGGGAGTTGGCCCTTTTGCTGTTGGTCTTCTCGTCTTTAGTATTGGCCTTTCTTTGGGAGGGCCCACAGGGTATGCGATCAATCCCGCTCGCGATCTTGGTCCCCGCGTTGTCCACGCTCTTTTTCCCATTCAAGGAAAAGGAAATTCTGATTGGGACTATGCATGGGTTCCGATTGTCGGACCCTTGCTAGGCGCCGGAGTTGGAGCTTTCGTTTATCAAAACTTTATCAGCCAGTTATTGCCTATATGAGTATTAATGAGATTGCTCTCTATTCCTTTTTCTTTTTGATCTTAAGTTGGGGTTCCAAGCGACTCCCTTTTATTCCTCTTCTTTGTCTCTTAATGGGGATTGTGTCGGGGGCACTCGGAGCAAAGCCAGATCTTGAAACCCTTCAATTGACAGCAAAGATTGCACTAACCTTTTTCCTTTTTGTTGATGGAGCAAAACTGCATATTCCTAAAATTCTCCATTACCAATCTGTTCGCCTTCCAACAATTGGGATCCTTATCACGCTGATTTTAGGGATGGGTTTAGTCAAGATCTTCTTCCCTCTTACCTTACAAGAAGCTTTTGTCGTTACCCTTCCTCTTTTAGCGCTCGATGGAAAAGTGGTTCCTCCTGCATTTTCCTCCCTCCTTCCACCCCGCATTTCTCAAATGTTAAATGTTGAAGGGGCATTTACGGGGATTTTTGCCTTTTTTATCCTCTCTCTTGTCCATCTCCCTCATCCCTTCCATTTTTTTATTGGGATTTTCTTTCCCATTATTGCGGGGAGCGTTGTTGGTTATATCTGTGGCTTAGTTGGAAAAACAGCGCAGGAGTGTGGTTGGGCAGAGAATCACCTTTTTCGAGGAGCTTTTTTCCTTATCCCTTTTGCCATTTTTTCTTTTTGTGATCTTTTTCATGCCAATGGATTTATCGGTGTGATTGCTGCAGGACTTACCTTTGGTCATACCACCCGCTCCCTTTGCGACTCCTTCTTTGATCTTTCTAGAAGGCAAGCTCCCTTCCTCTTCTATCTCCTCCTCATCTTTTTTGGGGGTTTTTCCCTCCATATCCTACCATCGGCTTTAACAATCACTTTGATTTTCTTTGCCATTATTTTCCTAGCCGTTGTCCGTTTCTTTGCTGTTTTCATCAGCTTCCAAAAAAGTGGGTTTCAATGGAAAACGCTTGGCTATTTTACTTTCTTCTCTCCGAAAGGGCTCATTCCCATCGCGACAACTCTTCTTTTTACCGAATACTTTTCTTTTCCAAACGAGAGTCTCATGCTCTCAATTGTTCTCACAACAACCCTTTTTTCTCTTTTGATTCACTCACTCTTTGCTTATCCTGTTAGCATGACTTATGCTGGATCGATCCGTCATTACCCAGATGCTCCCGAGCACCTTCCCACCATCTCTCTCCCCATGTAGGTTTATCAAGCTCGAATTTTATCTGGATATAATCTCCTTCGTGATGTAAAATTTTTTGGTGTTTAATTAGGGTGATCAAATGGCATTACAAATTCACGCTGGACTTGATGGTGCAAGAGCTGGAGTGGAATGCTTGCCTTAAAGTGTTGGGAGAAGGTTTATCCTAGGTAATATATTGCAAATAGTTACCAGGAAAGGGGAGAGTGATCCCGTTTTTAATGCTTATTTTCTTTAACCCCAAGTAATGATTGTCAATGGAGATAGGAAAATATTTTGGTTCGGGGCTTCGCCGCTTCTTTTCGGGGATGATGCTTAGCCGGATCAGTGGCCTTGGAAGAGATTTGGTGATGGCTTACACCTTCGGCGACCATGTGATGGTGGCTGCGTTTATCGTAGCCTTTCGCTTTGCCAATGTCTTGAGGCGCTTTTTTGGAGAGGGGCCGCTACAGTCAGCTTTTATTCCCCAGTTTGAGGGGATCAGGGCCAAAAATCAGGAGGAGGCGTATGCTTTTTTTCGGAAGCTTTCGCTTGTGGTTGGAGGACTTGTCCTTGTGATTATTATCGTTGGAGAGATTGGAATTCGTGGAAGCATGAGCCTGTGGTCGGAGGGAAATCAGCAAATCCTAATCTTAACAAAGTGGATGCTTCCTAGCCTTTTGTTTATCTCTTTGTATGGCCTTAATGTCTCTTTTTTGCAGTGCCACAACCGTTTTTTTGTCTCAAGTATGGCCCCCTTTTTATGTAATATGATGTGGATAGCAGGGGCGCTGACTTTAAAGAATCTTCCAATGAAAGAGGCGATGCTTGGCCTTGCAAAGTTTGTTTTGATGGGGTTTATCATCCAATGGATGGTGACCGCCTTTCAGATGCTTAGCCAAATGGGAAGCCGGCAATGGAGCGCCAAGAATCTTTTTCATCCAGAGGTGAAGCAGCTTGCAAAAGCATTTGGTTTAGGAGCATTTGGAGTCGGTGCGATGCAGATCAATTCATTTTTGGATGCAATATTTGCCCGCTCTGCTCACCCTAGTGGTCCTGTTTATCTATGGTATGCCAACCGTTTCCAGCAGCTTGCATTAGCTATTTTTGGAATTGCTGCAGTCAATACCCTCGTTCCCATTTTATCCCGTGCGATTAAAGGGGGAGAGATGAAGCGGGCAAAGGAAATCTTTTCTTTTGGGTGTCGCCGTGTCATTTTAATGATGCTCCCAATGACTTTTGCAATTTGTACCCTCGGTTTTTCTGCGATTAATTTAGTCTTTGGACGGGGGAGCTTTTCCTTTTATGCCGTGAATGAAACAACGGGTTGTTTAGCAGCGTATTCCTTAGGGCTCCTTCCAAGTACACTCGTAATGTATTATTCAGCGGTTCTCTATGCTGAAGGGGATTTTAAGACGCCAGCTCTCCTTTCGGCAGCGACGGTAGGAATAAATATTGGGCTCAATTCTCTCTTTGTTTTTGCCCTTGGTTTGGGGCCGATTTCAACAGCTTTAGCAACAAGTATGGGAGCTTGGTGCAACTTTATAGCACTCCGCGCAGTCCTTAAGAAGAAAGGGTGGCTTATTGGGTATCAACTCAAAGAGTTTACCCTTTTATTGGGAGGGGTATTAATGGCAAGCGCTCTTGCCTTTAAGGTTGGAGCGCTTTTCTTTGATAAATTGCTTAGTTTTGTCATTCCAGGGTCGGTCTTTGTCGGATTTCTAGGGTTATTTGCCTATATTTTCCGCAGACGCCTCTTTGATGATCGCTCCTCCGAGACAAGTATTCCCTTTGTAAAAAACAACTGATTGGCGGGGAGTGACAGCTCTTTGCGGTTTGTTGAAAATGACGATGAGCTTTTCCCCTTGTTTTTCGACTATGCAGGGCTCTTCAACTTGGCGATAACGGATCTTAGCTTTGCACTTCAAAGGAAATGGTGGAACTTCATCCACCCATGAGAGTTCGGTAGCTATAAGGCTTTTCGAAAAGAGGGCAGGGTGATCCTTCCCTTGCGCAACGATAAGCTTCCGGTTTTCTTTATCTTTTGCAGCGACATACCAGGCCGATCCCGGTCCCCCGATTCCCATCCCTTGCCTTTGTCCGATTGTATAGTAGTAGATCCCATCATGGGTCCCCATTTTTTCACCATCAACGGTTTCAATAGCGCCGGGCTCATGGGGGATGTACTTTTCTAAGAACTCTCGGAAGTTCCGCTTCCCAATGAAGCAAATACCAGTGCTATCTTTTTTGCTAAAGACGGGGAGATTTGCTTTTTTTGCGATCTTTCGCACCTCCGGTTTCTCCATATGGCCAATCGGGAAAAGGACCTCATCTAGAATCTCTTTTTTTAAGGTGTAGAGAAAGTAGCTTTGATCTTTTCCGGGGTCGTCGCCTTTGAGAAGTTTTCCCTGGGTTGTTTGGGCGTAGTGACCGGTAGCGAGCTTATCAGCTCCAAGGGCTTTGGCCTTTTCAAAAAGGACCTTGAACTTGATCTCCCGGTTGCAAAGGACATCGGGGTTGGGAGTGTGTCCATGCTCAATTTCTTTAAGAAAATGGGTGAAGACGTTGTCCCAATATTCCTTGGCAAAGTTAACGGTGTAGAAGGGAACACCTAGAAGATTACAGACCGCGCGGGCATCTTCCGCATCTTTTTCTGCGATACAAGTGCCACTTTCATCATCTTCTTCCCAATTTTTCATGAATAGACCAAAGAGGTCGTGACCCTCTTTTTTCAAAAGGTAAAGGGAGGTGGCGGAATCAACTCCACCAGAGAGTGCAACTGCAATTTTCATGGGACCATTTTACAACTTTTCATCTTATGGGGGAAGATGTATAATAATGACTATGGATAAAGCTCAGCGCGTTCGTGCAATTTTTATTTTTACTCTTGCGGCTCTCTTCCTCCTCTATGTGATGGCGCTTCAAGTTTCCCCGAGTGTGATGACACGTGATTTGATGTATGATTTTAAAGTGGATGCTCGCTCCCTTGGTGTGATGACTGCTTTTTATTTTTATAGTTATACTTTGATGCAGATACCTGTTGGTCTGTTATTTGACAGATTTAATGCGCGCACCCTTATTACAAGTGCTGTCTTTATTTGCATGGCTGGGACCTTTATCTTTGCTTTGAATCGTGATTTTTTCTGGGCAGCATCCGGTCGATTTCTTATGGGGATCGGCTCCTCTTTTGCTTTTGTTGGGGCCCTTGTTGTTGCGGTTCGTTGGTTTCCTGCCAGATATTTTGCACTATTAGTTGGAATGTCTCAGTTTTTGGCAGCCATTGGAGCCTTTGCAGGGGGATTGCCTATTGCTGTGATGCTCCTCAATCGGGATTGGAAGGAGGTGATGACTATCCTTGGAGCACTCGGGGTTTTCTTAACGATTCTTTCCTTTATAATTATCCGAGATAGCCCGTCCAAGAAACGGTCCATTCCTAAGCGACATCACCTTCTCCGGGAGCTTAAAGAAATTCTAAAATCGGCTCAAACATGGTGGATAGCTCTTTATGCTTTTTGCGCGTGGGGACCTGTAGGAGTTTTTGCGGCGCTTTGGGGTGTTCCCTACCTACTTGTTCGATTTCAGGTGTCGACAGCCTATGCAGCTTTTGCGATGTCACTTCTTTGGGTTGGAGTAGGGCTTACAAGCCCCATTTTAGGATGGATTTCCGATAAGGTTGGAAAGAGGAAAATTTTCCTTTATTTATGCTCAGCGATTGGACTCTTTTGTTCCTTAGTCCTCTTCTATTTGCCTGGGATTTCTTTTGGGCTTTCTTTTATTCTCCTTTTTGGAATAGGGTTTGCTGCAAGTGGACAAATTTTAACCTTTGCCCTTGTCAAAGATAATAACCGGCCTACAACGACTGGAACAGCGATTGGTCTCAATAACATGGCTGTCGTAGCAGGAGGGGCAGTTTTCCAACCTTTTGTTGGTTTTCTCCTTCATCACCTTTGGTTAGGAGAAAGAGATGGATTAGGCGTTCCTGTCTATACCCTTGAGAACTACCATATGAGCCTCATCGTTGTTCCGATCTGTTTCTTTGTAGGACTTATCTGTAGCGTCTTTTTTATTAAAGAAACTTATTGCCGACCTAGGCAGTGTTTGGAAATCCATTCCTAAACTGATGAAGGATCTTTTTCCCTAATACCCGTGAATGCGACCTATTTCGCGGCAGCGGCCTTTTGAATTAGCGGAGATACAAGCTGAGTGCCGAGCCAAGGTGAGGCCACCTTGGCGAAG
>JANQJL010000054.1 GCA_028281675.1 Simkaniaceae bacterium | reverse complement strand
TAGCGCTGGGATTTTCAAGGAGAAATCGGGTTTGGAAATCGACGCTAACCACTGGTGGTTAGTGAGATTGAAAGCCCTATTTCAACTGAAAAGATCAAGATTAATTCACCACTTTATTTTTCCGAATTGGTATAAAATACCATTTATTTGAAATCCCTTTGGAGGTTATCATGAAAAAATTAACACTTCTACTTATAGGAACACTAATGATTGCAGGGGGATTGCTTGCCTCTTGCCAGAAAAAGGGGCCACCCTGCCCACCAAAGAAAATGGGTCAATGTCACCCTTGCAAGCCACCACCACCACGTTGTAGCCCTTGCGATAGCTACTAAGAATTCTTTTGGGAGTAGGGCTAGCCTACTCCCCTTTCTTTTAATATCTTTCTAATCATTCGAATTTGTCCTTTTATGGAGATCTCCTCTTCAGTGATCACATCGAGTTCTTGGTCTTCTAAGGCAACCTTTAAGGGGATCCCCCCCTTATATTGCACCAGCCTTTCATCGCGCTCGTCAATAAGAGCTTCAATTTGGGGTTGAAAGAGAATAAGCATCGCTTTAAGCCAACGGTTCACAACATAAGAAGGATGGGCATGTTCAATATTAAATCGCTTAACCATCTCTTTCAGATCGATAGCTGAATACCAATCTTCACCTGTAACCCACTGATTGGTTGTGAAAAGGGCGAGAGGATACCCCTCGTCATCCATTGAAATAGCTACTAGATGGGCGAAGGTATTGGCATCATTGAGAGATGCACTTTTCTCATCATATAAGAGTGGTAAGGTTCCTTCTTTTATCCCTCCTTGGCGGAGGAAAAGGTGAAAATGACCATGCTCCCCTTTTCGATGGGCATGATAATAGTATTGAGAGTAAGTTCCTTTATCAAAAGTATCCTGGAGGGGATAGTGTTTCATATTTGTAAAAACCCCTTGCCCCATCAAAACCTTTTCCACAAGATTCGTTCCTGAACTTTCCAGCATCGTCATCCATTTCTCAATCTCGCCTCCTGCGTTAAGCATCATTTTAAGATCTTCTGTCGAATAGAGTTCTAGTTTTCCTTTTAAAGCTTCTTCATCTATAACAACTGATTGGTGGCTCCTTGAATCATCAGAGGACACAGTGCCGTGATACCCAAAGAGGGGTAGGAAAAGAGCTATGAGCCCTATGGAATTGATGATAAGAATGGATCGGAGCTTTTTCATGAATTGCGCTTATCCCTTATTTGAGATACAATAATAATTAGTAGAATGGATAAGTTAAATAAAAAATTTCAAGAACACTCTAAAAGTATCATCACCCAAGGCATCATCCACGTTCATCCGAAAGGGTTTGCTTTTGTTTCCCCTGATGATAGCGAGACCTATCCTGAAGATGTATTCATCCCAAAACACCTCAAGGCCAACGCCGTTGATGGAGATCGAGTAGAAATTACAATCTCCCCAGATAAAAAATCCGATAAAGGGCCTGAGGGATCTGTAAAAGCAATCATCGAGAGAGCAAGAAAAGAGCTCGTAGGAATTGTCTGGATCATCAATCCTAAAGGTCATTACCTCCTCTATGTCCAATCCCTTGGAAAAATGAAAAACGCTCTTGTTAAAAAATGTCCAAAAGCTAGCTACAAAATTGGAGACCGACTCCTTCTTAAAGTCATTGACTGGGGCGATGAAAAAGCCCCTGCCATTTGTACCGTCATAGAAAAAATAGGGACGATTGATCAACCTGAGACCGATATTCCTGCTGCCATCAAAGATTTTGGGATCCGAAAAGAGTTTCCAAAAGGGGTCATCAATCAAGTAAAAAATCTCTCTAGTGAAGTTGAGAAAAAGGATCTTGACGGGCGAGAAGATCTGACCCACCTTGAGACCTTTACCATTGACCCTGATACAGCTCGCGACTTCGACGATGCCCTTTCCTTATCAGAAGATCAAAAAGGACACTTCCATTTAAGTGTTCATATTGCCGATGTCTCCCACTATGTTAAAGAAGAAACTCCCCTTGATGAAGAAGCAAGAAAACGGTCAAATTCCACCTATTTTCCAGGTAAATGTGTCCCAATGCTCCCAGAAGAGCTTTCCAATCATCTTTGTAGTCTCAAAGAAAAGGTCGTCCGCCTTACCATTTCTGTCATCATGGAACTCGATACCGATGGAACTGTTTTAAACTACAAGATCGTCCGAGGATTCATCAATAGCCAGAAAAGGTATACCTACAAGGAAGCTAAAGAAATCCTCGATCAAACAAAGAAAAGTCCCCACTACGACACTCTAAAACGGATGGAAAAGCTCTGCCTCCTCCTAAAGAAAAAGAGATTTGGACGGGGCTCGGTTGATCTTGCACTTTCTGAGGTCGTCATCCAGATTGATAAAAAAGGGAAACCAACCGGATATGAAGTTGTTGAATACGATATCACACACCAACTTGTCGAAGAATTTATGTTGAAAGCAAATGAAATTGTCGCCGAAGAGTTTATGAAGCGAAACGAGCCCTCAGTTTTTCGAATCCATGAAACCCCCTCTAATGAAAACCTAACAGCCTTTTATGCCCTTGCCAGAAGTCTTGGATTTCCTCTCCCAGATAAGGTAGAAGTCACAGATGTCCAAAAAGTCTTTGAGCTAGCGAAGAATACCCCTTACGCCGAACAACTCTCGATTGCCTATATTCGAAGCATGAAACTGGCGATCTATTCTAAAGAAAATGTGGGACACTATGGGCTAGCACTTGAAAACTATTGCCATTTCACCAGTCCCATTCGCCGCTATAGCGACTTAGTTGTCCATCGCCTCCTCTTTAAAAAGGGAGAAGAAGATCTTGATAAAATCGCCAAATCATGTTCTGAAAGGGAACGGGTTTCTTTCAAAGCAGAAATGAGTGTCGTGGCAATGAAAAAGCTCCGCCTTCTAGAAATTTACCAAAAAAAAGACCCTAAAAGGATCTATTCTGGTGTGGTGAGTAAAGTGAAACCCTTTGGAATTTTCTTTGAAGTCGCTCCGATCCAATATGAAGGTTTTCTCCATGTCTCTTCTCTAGGGGATGACTATTATGAATATAATCATGCAACCGATGCCTTAGTAGGACAAAACACTGGAAAGTACTATAAAACTGGGGTAGAATTGAAGCTCTTTTTAGAAGAGATTGACCTCACTATTATGGAAAGCAAATGGCTCCTAGATCAACCCAAGAATACAAAGAAAAAATTCCCCTTTCGTTCTTCCAAAAAAAGGAAACCCTCCAGATCGCGCAAGCGCTCTCATTGACTTATAGATTACCAACATGTATCACTCTATGGTACATGCTGGAAGTGCTTGATGCTTAAGATTGGAGTAGAGCTTCCGAAGTGGAGATTCTTTTTTTGCCCTTGTCTATTCCTGAAAGAGATCATCAAGAACGACAACCCCGTGAACCCCGCCCTAAAGGACGGGGAATCGTTTTGGGGAGGGGCTTCGTACCCCTCCCAAAATGGCGTTAAACTACCCGGCCCTAAAGGGCCAGGTTTTC
>JANQJL010000043.1 GCA_028281675.1 Simkaniaceae bacterium | reverse complement strand
GGGGGCTAATCTGAGGGAGGCTTATCTGATTGGGGCGGATCTGAGGGGGGGGGATCTGAGGGAGGCTAATCTGAGGGGGGCTAATCTGAGGTGGGTTATTCTGCTTGATGCTGATCTGAGTAAGGCTGATCTGAGGTGGGCTAAGCTGAGAGAGGCTAAGCTGATTGGGGCTAAGCTGATTGGGACGGATCTGAGTAAGACTGATCTGAGTAAGGCTAATCTGAGGGGGGCAAAGTATAATAGACTAACTAATTTTCTAAAAGGCTTTAATCCCAAAGAGCGTGGTATGACAGGCGTTGAGATTGAGGCTTATCCGTCTGAAGCTCTTCTGAAGGAGGCTCTTCTGAGGGAGGCGAAGAAGAATAAACTAATTGATTTTCCAAAAAACTTTAATCCAAAAGACCATGGTATGGTAGAAATTGAATAAGAAGTTTTTATCCTCAATTAAGGAGTACGATAATTTCATTTACTAAAAAAATAAATAATATCAGTAAATTTATATGTTCGTTAATGTGGATTAGCATTCATAGTAAACCTTAGAGTATATTTACGGGCGAATATTGGTAATACCCTGAAGACATCCGAAAAACTATTTCAACCTCAGATTTATGCTTTCTGAAAACTCAGAACAAGTCCGTTTAATTGGGGAAACTGAAAAGACGGTGGTTTTAGTCTTTATTTAATTGAAAATTGACAGGAAGAACAAATAAACTAAGTTTTTGTTGCACTCTTAATTTTAGTATCAATTCTTCCCATATTTTTTGAACGCCTTAAGAAATGGGGCAGCTATCTGCCGTCCCATCAAGGCGTTTCGGAAGAGACACTAAAATGGAGTGCAACGGCATAGTTGCTCCATTTCTTAAATGAAAAAACATCTCCAACCCTCAACCTCCAAAGAAATTGAAAAAACTATCAAACTTTTGTGCCAGGCTGATAATTTGATGAAATATTTTGAGAAAGATGAAGAAGAAGAATTAGCCCATAGTGCTATTGTTTTTGCGTACAAAATTTTGATTGAGAAAGGAAAAATGGAGTAAGTGTATTATTCCCACAGGTCACCATCCACAGCATACAATACAGTTTCCCTCCCTGGCGAGGAAACCTCCAAGAGAGGATATCCAATCTCCTCAGTGGCCCTAAAAGTACAGGGGGTACTACAAGGAATCGGCTTCCTTCTTCGAGGACCTTGATCAAAAAATAATCCAACCCCCTCAGGGATAGAAACAGCTCTGATTTGATTTTCTTCCATAAAGCTAATTGTCTCTTCATCCGCGCTTGCTCCCTCAGGTAAACTTTGGACTGCCCCTGCTTTCAGCTCAAACAGCCAAAATTTATTCATGCTTTTCAAAACATATTCTCCTTTTTGGAGGGGGGTTCTTGGCTGGAAGTAATAGGAATCAGAACCGAGTGATTTCTTACGGATATTTATTTCTTTGCCTAGAGCGTAGAATTTTCTGGGTTTCTCTTCTGAAATTATTTCAACGAGGGGATGTAAACTGACAGTATCAAGATGGTGCATTCCTTTTAGTACAAGACCTTGAAATTCATTCTTTAAGATACTAGTTATAGATTCTTTGTCCGTGATGGAGTAGTTGGAATCATCCATTCTGGTATCTTTTGTCTCTTTGATCTCTAGGTAGGTCCCCGCAAGAGACTTCACATACCCTCCATTGAACTCTACTTCCTGTTCCCATTGCGGGGCCTGATCCAGCGCCCTTACTGAGGGCACACAGAATAAAGAGATGATAAGCACCACGAGTGATATTTTCATAGAATGTTCATCTTCTAAATCAGGAAAGTGAATACAGATTTGGTTTATGGGGGATAGCTACTTCTGCGAAAGCTCGTTTAATTGCTCCTGCATTTTTTGGTTTAAGTTAATGGAAGAAATGTATATTTTAAAAAGTTCTAAATACATTTTGCGCTTTTGTAGGTCTGATACCCTTGCTTTTTCAATAGTCGCAATGGCATCCAGAACCTCTTTTTTTAGTTTTTTCCTAAAGGGGAGTGCAATGAGATTGCATGAGAAAACACATAAACCCAACCAACCTAGAAAAGATACTTGGGAAATATCAATACTGTATGCTTCTTGAGTAAGTGGAGAGAATACCTCTGAAAAACCGTTTGCAGCCAGAGCCAGCATGACACCCATACTAGTAGCAACTGGTGAGACTAGGAAAAAAATATCAAATGCTTTACGTATAAAGAGGTCAAGCTTCACTATAACCTCCCTGTCCACTCAAGGTAGAAATTATTTCTTCTTTTTTTATACTTTTATCGAAAATTTTTCTTCCTCCTCCACTAGTAAAATCAGTTTTTTCTGCTTCCTTTTGTATAAATAAAAGAAATTCTTTCGCTTCATAAGAATTGTATCCATATTCTTGACGTTCAATACGTCTATCCAGTAAATATTGGCGGATATTCAGAAATAGTATAGCAATTGTCACAAATATGAGAGCTTCATAATCAATGGAAACTGCTAGGGTATGCATCGCAAAATAATAACTAATTCCTCCAAATAGTAAGAAAATGGATAATATAAATGTCTGAACTCCTCTCTTTTTTGACATCAAAGATGCGATTGCTAAGTCTTTAGGCCATACTTTTTTCTTCCTTTTGAAATTTTTAATTAAGGTGTGAGCGGGGAGAATCAATGACGATAAAATAGATGTAACCAATCCAATTATCGCAGGAATAGCATCATGCTCGCCCTTAAAATCAGCAAAGATTATGGCAGCCACTCCAGCAACTACTACGAAGGTGATAAAGATTATCAAACTGAGTATTGATTTGTTCATATCTCTTCACATAATTCATAATTTTATGTTATTTTAATAAAGAGAATTACTTATAACAAATTAGTTAATTTTTTTTAAGACAAATCGATAATATATTGAAAATATTTTCTCTATCTAGGTAACTCATCTCATAAAGTTTTATTTCCTCCTCAACTCTTCATTCCAATCATTACAATGAGGAGGGCGCAGAGACTGAATTTTGCCAAAGATCCCAGCATTTTTCAAAATGTCTCTCACTTTATGATCTAAGGCCACTCCTCCAGGATCATTGTTGAAAGCCAATACCACTTCTGCATCTGGTAGGGCATAGATAGAATTGACCAGGAGTGTGGCCGTTAAACTCGATTCTCCAAAGCTCCCCGCCGTGGACAAATACCAACTGCTGTCCCCAAAGATTTTGAGACAGTGAAATGACAGCAGCTCAATGGCACTTTCTCCAATGACTATCCGTTGATCGGTCGGAAATGATTGGCTTCGCCAAAGCCCTCGTCTTCCTCCCTTACCCATACCTTTAAATCCAAATCCTCTTTTTTCAAAACCAATGACCTCTCCTTCCAGATTCCGATGAGGAAAAAGTAAGTTCCCATAGCGCGTTTCAATATGGATAGTCTGGGCGAATCGTTCACTCTCATAGACTAATTGGGGGATTTGGCGGTGTTGCATGTATTCTGATCCTCCCTCTAGTACTAAAGTTCGTGCCCATTCCTCCAAAAATGCAGAAGTTGGAGCGTCATCAGAAGGGAGGAGCGATGGCCGGAAATGGGTAATCGGTACTTGGATAGGTTTGGTCGTGCCGAGCCAAGGACGAAGAGTCTTGCGGATCTCTCCGAGATTGTGAACTCCCAACATCTGGCAAAAATCGATGATGGTTCCCTGGTGCCGGCTATCCGAGATGGAAAAAAAGACCCAATGGCTTCCTTTTTGACTGATCACGATCTTTTCTCCAGAAGCAGGATGTTCCATGAACAGACTGGCGGCAGTAGACTTTTTGACCACTAATTGAAATCCATGAGCAGCGGCATATTCTGACAAATTGATCTGTTGCTTGAATTGAGCGATTTCGTCCACTTGTTAGTAGAAAAAGTGTTTTAGGAATGATTTTTAATTCTTCTAAATTAAGATTTTAGATAGAAGAGTATAGTCAATAATTAATTGACAAAAGTTAGTTTTTAATAGAAATAGATACTCATGGTTTTTTGTTTTCCCCTAATATCATTTATAATGAGGAGGTATCATGAAAAAAATAATTGTATTGTCTGTATTATTTTCGATTGTTTTTGCTTCAAGTTTATTTAGTGATGAAGTTATCCGAGTAGCTGCCTCTGGCGTCGCAGGGGAAATATGTACTGAAAAACCAGGAAAAAATTGTTCTTGTGGGTACACTAGTGTAACGTCTTCACGCATTTTATATCAAAATTTTTGTATCGACAAATCCTCTCTTCCTACGCCTCTGAGTTGTGCATCGAAATGTAGTACATGGACCAGTAATAATGGATTTACATTTAAGTCGTCTTCAACTGGCAGCGATTGTAAAAATGTGGAATGTGGAAATAGTAGTTGCTCTTCGGGGACAAACTGGGGAGGACAGCCAGGAAGGCAAGTTATGCTTTGTAAAGGGGCAAATTTTCATAGTTGCTTCGCTTCTACACCTTCTCAAGATCGAGAAGCAGGCCACCATACAGAGACCGAAGTCCGCTCTATGCGAATCCCAAAACGTTGTGCTGTAACTGCTTATCCAGAGAAATACTATGGTACTAATTATGGAAATGGGCCTGCACCGTCAGTTGAATTTCGTACAAATGTTTTGGATATTAAACAATGCTTTCCGTTTAGAGAAGGTAACAATGTGGCACTAACTGTTGTGGTCAATTGTTGGTAATTATAATGCTATAGTCAATTTTTCTTTGTACAGATCTAGTAGTTTAGTAAAGTAAATCATTACCTTTACTACTCTTATACAAATACTTTTTAAGAAAACAGGCTTGGAAAGCAAAAAACTTGAGTCTCTGGGAGAAGGTGTGTACTTCTCTTAAGATCCTCTACTTAAAAAAACTTCTTTGATATTGGAAGGTGAAATACTCAACTCTATGAGGGCGTTGTACAGAATTTCTTCCAAAATATCTGATGAAAAAACAAAATCTATGGAATCGGTACCGAGTAAATCAGTCCAACTTAGCTTTGAAGAACTGGTCGAACAACAGCTAGTCGGCGGGAAACAGGGAAACCTGACAGCTCCTGAACAATTGAATATTTTCATGCTGATTGAGCCTGATCGGGCGGAATATTCTAATATTTTGGATTTTTATCATTCGATTCCCAAAGGTGTGTATGCCAAGCGAGTCAAAACTTTTCGTGAAAGCGACGCGGATGCAGATAGGAAACGAAATCGATTTTTGAGTATTGATCGGGAATTTACCTATGAAAACCCAGTCACCAAGGAGAAAAATGTTTATCAAATGCGCCTCACTCCTGCCGTGATCGGAAATGGGAGCAATAAAAGGCATATCTACTATGGAGAACGAGAAGATCTTTTTGAACGAGCTATTATCAAACTGGCTTCAGAAAAAGAGATAACAACCGAGGTGACCAGTGATCATCTCGTGAAAGTAACGGGCTCCTATCAATCTCTACGGAAGCATTTAGCGAAACATGGGCATACATATTCCACCCAAGAAACTGTAGAAGCCATCAAGGTTCTAGGGGGGTCGATTCTGACTATTACAGGAGAAACGGTAATCAATGGGAAATCTGTCACCGTGGATGTAAGTGACTCGATCCTCACGGGACTCAAATCCGTACAACGAACTGACAAGCAGGTGGTTGGATACTTTAGCGCGACTTTGCATCCACTGATCAGTAGTGCGATTTTGAGCAAAGGATATCGGCAGCAGAACCACACGACCCGGTTAACCTTAAAACCATTGTCTGCTTGGTTGCTAGATCTTTTTACGTTGCGCTGGAAACAGGCCAGTACAGAGGATTCCTACCATTTCCGAACCAGCTTTATCCAAAGAAATTCACCCTTCGGATACAGTCAAGAAAATACTCTAAGGCCGATCAAGAGTGTGGCTTTGGATGTGGAGCGAGCTTTGCGAGACATGGTATATGATGAAATTCGTAATCCTCGGGGGGTTTTGTCTCATTTTGCGCGCGAAGGAGAAATACGACACTTCAATGAAGAAACGCAAAAATGGGAAGGAGTGAGCAAACGCTCTAAAGATCCATTATTTGAGGTGTGGCCCAGCCAAATCTTTGTGAAGGAACAGAGACGAGCCAACAAACTTAAAAAAGTTTTGCTCCAGGAGGAAACTGTGGAGAGCAATACCCGGCGAGTAAAACAGCTGATGGGTGAGACTCAGAGGGTTTTAGGATAATGTGGATTTTCTCCACTTGAGGTTTCACCTACCATTGAGAAGTTTCTGAGATTTTTCTCGTTGTCGCCTTTGAGGTTTCACCTACCAACTGTAGAGGGCAGTGGGTATATTTCCTCCAAAATATCCAGAATTCAGATGGGTCAGTTCTTTTTAGTATGAATAACAGAAATTTTATGCACTAATTTAGAGGCGAGAGAATGAACTTGAGCTTCTATGTTGCCCAAAAATTCCTTGAGGTTTCACCTACCAAAGTATGAGGTTTCACCTACCAAGGGATTTTTAGGAGCAAAAAGTGTGAGGTTTTACCTACCAAAAGTGAAATGATATGAGGTTTTACCTACCAAAAAGAGAAGACTATGAGGTTTCACCTACCAATTTTAGAGAGTGATGAGGTTTCACCTACCAATTTTGGAAAAGCATGAGGTTTCACCTACCAGAGATATGCTGGATGAGGTTTCACCTACCAAAGTATGAGGTTTCACCTACCAAGAGATTTTTGCTAAAGGAGAGAGGTGCAAGCCTGGAGGTTTTTTTGGGAGGGTCTATCCTATTATTTAACCTTTATCCTATTTTTAACCAAAATTTCCAATTTTACGCCCCTCGTCCCTCACCGCGAACCCCACCCTCAAAGTGCTCACTCTGAGCACTTTGCCAATTCTAAGGATTTCGCTCCACTCAAACAAATCCTCCCATTAGCTTCGCTAAGTCGCCCTTGCTCCGCAACCCCGACACCCCACCCGTAAGGACAATAGGAAAAATAAACTCAAAATCTCCAGCCTACCCATTTTAATTTTAAAAAACGACAAATGAACTACCCCACGGCAAGCAGCGGGGTATCGGGAGAAATGCTGCGTAGCAAGCAGTGGGGAATTAACCCCAAAAGAAGGGTACCGCCCCGATTCGTGCGTAAATGCACGCTAAGGACTTATGATTTTGATTCGCTATACTGGAAAGGGAATGTAGTGTTTCTCGCTTAACCTAATTTATGAAAATAATTCCTTCAATATCCCTAATGATAACAAGCATTAACAAGTAAAAATTGTATCTAAGTTCACTTTGTGCTAAGGAAGAATAAAACTGTGATCAAAAATAGGTTCGTTTCTAGAGAAAGGAAATCTATAATCGTTTCGCTTACAGTAGGAGTTGTAGTGACACGTTGGATATTATCTTTTATTTCTATTACACTTTTTTTCTTGTCACAGGTTCAAAGTTCAGTCTTTGCTCAAGTGTCTCAGATTACAGCAGCCTATTCTCATACCTGCGCCTTGTTGAAGGATGGTACCATGAAGTGTTGGGGAGACGGTACTGCTGGAAAACTAGGCAATGGAAGCACTGGAAAACAAAGTATCGCTGTGCAGGTGAGTGGTTTGAACGAGGTTTCACAGATAACCGCAGGAGGTTATTATACCTGTGCGTTTTTAAATGAAGGTACCGTGAAGTGTTGGGGATCTAACTGGGCTGGTCAACTGGGTAATGGGAGTACTGAAGATCAAAGCACTCCAGTAAGGGTGAGTGGCTTGAGCGAGGTTTCACAGATAACGGCAGGAGGAGCCCATGCCTGCGCCTTGTTGAATGATGGTACTGTGAAGTGTTGGGGAAGAGGCTCTTCCGGTCAACTGGGTAATGAGAGTACTGAACATCAAAACACCCCTGTGGAGGTAAGCGGTTTGAGCCAGGTTTCACAAATATCAGCGGGAGATAATCATACCTGCACCCTATTGAATGATGGCACCGTGGAGTGTTGGGGATTTGGCAGTAATGGTGAACTCGGCAATGGAAGTATTGTAGATCAAAGCAGTCCTGTGGAGGTGAATGGTTTGAGCCAAGCTTTACAAATTACCGCAGGAAATTTTCATACCTGCGCCCTGTTGAATGATGGTACCGTGAAGTGTTGGGGATTTGGTGGTAATGGTCAACTGGGCAATGGGAGCACTGGAAAACAAAGCACCGCTGTGGAGGTAAGCGGTTTGAACGAGGTTTCACAGATAGCCGCAGGAGGTTATCATACCTGTGCCCTGTTGAATGATGGCACCGTGAAGTGTTGGGGACGGGGCGATTACGGTCAACTGGGCAATGGGAGTATTGGCAATCAAAGCAGCCCAGTAAGGGTAAGTAGTTTGAGCGATGTCTCACAAATCACTGCGGGGTATGAACATACTTGTGCCCTATTGAATGATGGCACCGTGAAGTGTTGGGGCAATGGCGACAATGGGCAATTGGGCAACGGGAGCACTGAAAACCAAAACATTCCCGTTTTGGTACGAAACCTCAATCTGGATAACTCGCAGCCTGATGGATTCGTTCGAATTTCAGCTGGAACTTTTACAATGGGAGATATTCAAGGGGGAGGCGATTCTGATGAAAGTCCAGCACATGCAGTAACTATTAGTCAGGATTTTTTTATTATGGATCATGAAGTGACTGCAAGTGAATACAAAGCTTGTGTGGACGGAGGAGGTTGTAATTACAATGGATCGACCAGTAATTATTATCGTACCTATAATGTCCCTGGTAAGGAAAACCACCCAATAAATGATGTTTCTTGGGCAGAAACTCAGGATTACATTGCATGGAAGAACCAAACAGACCCAGGCTATGGTTATCGACTATGTACTGAAGCAGAATGGGAATACGTAGCACGAGCAGGGACTGATACTAAATGGTCTTGTGGTAATAATGAGTCCTGTGTAGATGATGTAGCTTGGCACTTAGATAATGCCGGTGTTACAAAAGAGGTGAAGACGAGGCAAGCAAATGCTTGGGGAGTTTATGATATGCATGGTAACATAGACGAATGGGTAAATGATTGGTATAGTGAAAGTTATTATAGTACGATTTCAAGTGGTGTGACTGATCCGACCGGGCCTAATTCTGGCTCATCCCGTGCTATACGAGGTGGTAACTTCTTTCTTGGCATTAGCTTCTCGCGTTCAGCAAATCGTGTCAGAGGTGTGGTGGATCGTCTATTAACGGCTGGTTTTCGTCTTTGTAGTTCAATTGTAGAGCCATCCAGCACATCGACATCTTCAACAACCACGACCACTACAAGTACCACAACCACGACCACCAGCACCACAAGCAGTCCGCCAACAACTCTGCCGTCCATTCATTCATCAACACATACTAATCCAGAGTATTTCTATAATGGGTCAAGTGCGACCTTTGATCTGTCTCAATTGAACCAAAGTAGAACAACGGGCTATTATTACTACGTGGATCAAAACCCAACCACCGTTTACCATACAACCGTGGAATGGCTCAATGCCTCCTATTCATCCATCCCCTTACTGACGATAGATGAACTCTCAGAAGGGACGCACTATCTCCATGCCATTGCTTTTGGTAATGAGGCAATTCAAGGAGAAGCGATTACCTTTCAGTTCAAGGTCAACTCCTCTGCACCTGACGTCTCTTCGACCTCCCACTCAGACTCCACAAAGGCGTATTCCAGTAAAAATGCAATTGTCACATGGCCCCCCATTGATGGTATGGAATACCACTACCAAATGAGTGAAAATCCTTTCACTATTCCGACCTCAAGTGACTCTATCGCCAATAATGGATCAAAAATCTTGAATGGACTGGCAGGTCCGCCATCTGGCTATGATTACATCTCTCATTTTTTCCATTTAATGGCTCGTGATGAACTAGGAAACATCAGTCCGGCAGCCCATTTCCAAATCAATATTTGTGACCAATGTGGAAGTGAAGGAATCGATATTACCTCTGGGGTCCAAATCACGTCTTCAACTCACCCCAATTCATTGCTTTGGTACAACAATGCCACCCCTGAGTTTTCTTTCAGTGGTGCACAGGATGGTCAGTATCTCTACCATTTCGATACCAATCCGATTACTCTGATCCAAGAAGCCAGTCATACCATTCTCTCAGGGAATTCTTTAGAATTACCAAATGAACAAGTAACTACTATTTCTAAAGGAAAAAATTATATTCATGTCCGAGGCTACAATGGAAACTTTTTGGAAACGGGAGTTCAACACTTCAAGATCAATATTGCTAACCAATCCAATTTCCGAGTTTCGGCTCCGGCGTTGTTGGGAGGGCAGTCGGTGAATAATTTACGTCTCTACTGGAATCATCCTTTGATGAGTAAAACAGAACAAGAAAATAGTTTTCCAAATTATTATGTAACGTGGGATCAACAAGCCGACACAATGCCTGAAGCTCAAGAAGCGAATAAGGTAACAACCAACAGTTATCTGGTCAGCAACATAACCGATGGACTTTATTATCTCCATATCCGTTCAGAAGACACCGTGGGGGGGCTGTCCGATACCACCCATTTTGCTGTGTCCATAGGCGAAGGAAACGATACCTCCAGTGTTTTGTCTGGTCTAGGACAAGTGATCATTGTTGCTGGAGGGGGGGCCAAATCGACCAACACACTTTGGCCTGCTACCAATGCCCTAACTCTACAAGCCTATCGTACTTTCAAGGCAAGGGGGTTTTCTGATAATGACATTTACTTGTATCACCCCGATCAAGGAATTGATATCGATGGCAATGGAAGCTTTGAAACAATCTCGGATGATACCACTCCGACGGTGGCTGAATTCCAGGCACAGATAAAAGCTTTTCGAGATTCCGACGAAACGGGGCCTCTCTATATCTACTTGGTGGATCATGGAGCTATTGATAAATTCCAGATTCTTCCCTATGACATTCTCAAAGCAGATGAATTTGACAGCATGCTGGATAATTTTCAATCACTCACCAATCGGCAAGTCGTGGTCGTGATCGAAGCTTGCCATTCGGGTTCTTTCATCGATGATCTGGAAGATGAGAACCGGATAGTCCTGACTTCTACCGATGACCAATTGGCTTTCTTGAACCAATCAGGCTCCTTGAGTTACTCTGCTTTCTTGCTGCAAGGGGTTTTTAGAGGGTTGTCGATGACAGCCGCTCATGAGAACAGCAAAGCATTACTCAGCGAATTAGGCCGTCCTTATACCAACATGCGACCACAAGTAACTCCCAGTACGATTGATCCAGTGGTTGGAGGGGATGTTTTTATTGCTGATTTTGTTCCAGAGATCAGTTCTTACTTACCTTCTGGAAATGTCAACCACGCTGCCAATACCGCATTGGGTTTGCAAATCGCATTTAGTGACCATGATGAAAAGATGAAAGTCTGGGCCGTAATCACGCCACCAGATTTTACACCTCCCACAACAAGCAGTGCCGATTTTGCCACTCCTCAAGTCTTTTTGCCCAAGGTGGATCTGACACTGACTGACAGCGCCTCCCACACTTATCAAGGAAGCTACCAGAACTTGTCATTTAGAGGAACCTACTTGGTACAATTTTTTGCGCAAATGCCCAATGGGGAAGTGCTTGTCTCAAACACAGCTTCAGTGAATGTTGACGATGGGGAAGGGGTCACTCCATCCAATAATTACACTGCTAATTTGCAAAGAGGTTGGACTTTGATTGGTACCAATAACCTTATTGAAGGAGAAACCGTTGCGATCCAACTGGCGGATTTGCTAGACGACGGCTTAGAGAGCGTTTGGGGATGGAATGCAGCCAGCAGAAACTGGCGCGTCTGGTTTGCTGAGCAGAGTTTGAATCAGTTTAATGAACACTATGGAACCACTTTTGACGAATTGACCAAGCTGGAACCGGGAATCGGGTATTGGATCCGGTTGAAAAATGCAACCTATCACACTTTGAATGGTACACCTGCAACCACTTCTCCTGCTTTAGTGAAAGGCTGGAACCTGGTGGTTCTTGGGGCAGGAAGCATCGAAGCAATACTCACACAATTGCCCAGCACGACGCATTCTATCTGGTCTTGGAATGGAGAAGCGTGGAAGGTTTATTCTCCTAATACAGAAACCCATCAAATTGGTGAGTTTGATATTTTGACGGAAGTCGAAGAAGGGCAAGGGTACTGGGTACGAGTACAATAACTTTTAGATTTGCTTCTCTAAAAAGAGAATCTATTTTACCTTGTAAAATCAATAGTTTAGGAAGGTATATAAAAATATAGATTCGGTTTTATATGAAAATCGAACGAAACCGAATTAAAAATTCCTTAGCGTGCATTTACGCACGAATCGGGGCGGTACCCTAAAGAGATTAAAGAAATTTTTCTTCCACAATCATATTGCAATTTACATCTGATTCTCATACTTTCTGAAAATTAAATGGACCATAAAAATTTTTATATTGAAAATTGGGCCATAATATTTTATTTATAAACCACTGAAAAATAGTATTTAAAAATAGAATTGGAATAAATGATAGACTTTGAAAAAGAATTGGTCCAATTTTTACGGATCGCATTGACCACTGACAGACAAGGATTATTAAGACATATTCGCGCTTTGGCACAAAAAACAAAAGGTACCTCTTTATCAAATCAATTGATACAACTAGTCACTGAGTCCCCAAAGCTAGATTCTCCTTTGAGAAACTCCTCTTTTAGCACGATACCAAGAGATCATGATTCAAACCTAAAGTTGATTCGTATCGAAGATCCCGTAGTTCTCAATCATGAACCTATTTGGGAGGAAACTGTAGAAAGAGGATTACTCCAGATTCTTCATGAACGAAATATGATTAATGAATTGCTCAAAGAAGGACTAGCTCCATCAAAATCCTTACTACTCACAGGTCCTCCAGGAGTAGGAAAAACCTTGGCTGCTAAGTGGATTGCTGACCGCCTTCAATGTCCTCTACTAACCTTGGATCTCTCAGCAGTAATCAGTAGTTTCCTTGGTAAAACAGGATCTAATGTAAGGTATGTCCTTGACTATGCAAAAAGTACTCGCTGTGTCTTACTTTTAGATGAATTGGACGCAATTGCTAAACGCCGCGATGATGCCACGGAAATAGGAGAATTGAAACGGCTAGTGACAGTGTTGCTCCAAGAAATTGACGAATGGCCCCAAACAGGATTATTGATTGCTGCTACGAATCACCCTGATTTATTGGATCGTGCCGTATGGAGGCGGTTCGATATAAAGATAGAATTTCCTATGCCCTCCGATCTTCAAATTCAATCAAGTATTGCTCAGTTTTTTGAAGGAAAAACAATAGATTCTAAAAGTTTGCTCCTCCTTCCGCTCTTTTTCAATGGCTTTTCATTTAGTGATATTTTTAAAGAACTAAACCATCTCCACCGAAAATCGGTGTTAGAAAAGAAATCATTTGATGGAATTCTTATAGAATTCATCAAGAGCAATGTTCAGAAATTGAAACCATCACAACGGAAAAAGGTAGCCTTAGATCTGCTGGAACAAGGCGTGAGTCAGCGAACCGCTAGTCATTTAACTGGAGTCCACAGAGATACCATTCGCAAAGTTCAAAATCAAAAGAGCGAACTAGTCATCAATCAGTAGGAATGTTATGGCAAGAAGGAATTTTCTATTAGGAAAAGGGGAAAATCTAACCGAGGATCTTATCATGGATGGAAAACCCTCAAATAAAAAACATCCGTACACTTTTGATGAGGCAAAAGACAGATTACTTTTGATGTATTCAGAATTTATATCAAGAATGGAAGATCTACCAGAGATTGCTTGTCCAAATAACGAAGTGGTAGCTGCCTTAGTGCTTCACCCCGCTTATCTAGCAAAGTCTTATTATCCTGAAAAATTGATTAAAACCATGAAGGCGACCACAGTAGGTAGCCGACCTCGGGAGGTAATCCTTAAAGATAGCAATGATCAAAACAAATCTGTTCAAAAAGAAACTACCCAATTGTTTCTAGCAGGAAATAAAATTGGATTTCGAGAGTTTCTAGAAATGCTTCCTGAATTGACCCCAGATTCAGATATTGCAGAGGAAATTATTGAAGTAGAGGATTTTTTTCTACCTCCTCCAAAAATGAAAATTCAAAGGATGGATTCTCAAGAAAATATGATAAAAGTGGAAGCCGTTCTCCATTCTAAAGAAATTCCCCCCCCAGAAAGTCTTATTAACGATTTTCACCATTACTTGGAGCATATTGGGATCAATGCTGATTTATCAAAGCGAATCGATTCAAAAAACTTTAGTTTTATTTGCGTAGATATCCCCCTTCAGAAAATCAATGCTGTGGCTCAATTTTCATTTTTACGATGTGTTCGGCAGATGTACGGTTTTCGCCAGCCCAGTTTATTAGCAAACTGTTGCTATATTCCCCAAAAAAAAATAGCTCCAGAATTAACACCAACTCCAGTGATGGATGACAAAATCAAAGTTGCAGTGCTTGATGGAGGGTTACCTAGTGAAAACGCTTTAAGTCCTTGGGTAAATTTCTACGAAACTAGCAATCAAATGGTTGAAGAAAGTTCCTATACCGAACATGGGTTTGGCGTCACCTCTGCTTTAATCTATGGATCAATAGACAACAATAAACCACTCGATAGGCCCTATGCAAAAGTAGATCATTACCGGGTGATTTATGAAAACTCAGAAGATGATCCACTTCATGAAATGTATCCAACTATCAAACGAATTGTGTCAGTGTTGGAAAAACATGAATATGAATTTGTCAATTTAAGTCTAGGTCCAGATATCCCAATTGACGATGATGAGGTTAATCCTTGGACAGCACTGATTGACCCACTTTTGTCTGATGGAAAAACCTTATTGACAGTAGCTGCTGGAAATGCAGCAGCAGGGAGAATCGGCCCACCAGCAGATTGTGTTAATGCTTTATCTATTGGAGCTAGTGATCGGCAATCTATTCTATGGGAAAAAGCTGTCTACAGTTGTAAAGGACCAGGCAGAAGTCTAAATTCAGTAAAACCTGATGGATTGGCTTTTGGAGGATCTGATATGGAACCTTTTTTGGTATTTACGCCGGATGGAAAGATGTTAGAACCTGTTTTGGGAACTAGTTACGCTGCACCTAATTTACTTAGGACGGCTATAGGAGTAAGAACTTTGTTAGGAGAAGGAATTTCCCCGTTAGCTATTCGAGCCCTACTCGTTCATACAGCTGAGACCAAAGGTTTTTCCAAAAATGAGGTAGGATGGGGAGGATTTGAAACTGACATCAACCAACTTATCCAGTGTACGGATCGCTCAGTGACAGTCATTTATCAAAAGGACTTGGAACCTGGAAAATACATCAGAGCAGAGATTCCTGTTCCTGATTCCGACACACCCCTAAAGCAAAAAGTATGGATCACTGCAACAATTTGTATTGCGACCAAGACTGACCCCGATCATCCAAGCCTCTATACACGAAGTGCTATTGAAGTAATATTTCGCAAGAACAAAGACGACCATAAGAAAGATAAAAAAGGGAATCTTAAAAAAAATGCTGATTCAACTCCATTTTTTAGTAAGACTGCTGGAAAATCAGAAGGAGAGCTTAGAAAACATGCTGCCAAGTGGCAACCGATCTATCAGGCGAGTCAAGAATTTTGGGGAAGAGAATTGCTTAATCCCGTTTTTGATATCCATCATATTCCAAGGATTGAAGGGCGAAATGGAAAAGACCCTGATAAGATCCCATTTGCAATGATCATCACGATTAAAGCTAATGCAGAGCCTGAAGTTTATGACAAGATTGTGGCGAGATATCGGGGGCAACTTGAAATATTACGGCCAAGAACTCAAATTCCTCTCCAAATCGGATAAGGAGGGGAACTATTCAGTTTCTCAGTTTATATTTTGAGGAACTTCATTAAATCAAATCAAGGAGGAACCATGACACCATTAGTCGAAAAAGCACTAGAATATCTGTCTGTTACCTGCAATAAAGCAGGGCTTCATCCTTTGGATGAAGATAACATTAAAGTCACTCTAAGAGCTTTACATAAAAAAGGAGAAATCTTAGATGCTCAAGAAATCCGTTCCTGGGTCACAGGTAATGGGTGGTCTTCCATGCCAGCTAAAGATGTTAGCCAATGGGCTGGAAATATTGCCAGAGGGGGACGTGTGCAATTGAAAAACAAAATGATGGCCCCTACTGAAAAGGATGTATTGCGACGTATCAATCAGTAAAAAGATGAAACTTACATTTCAATAAAGATTCATTTCCTGAAAAGTCACAAAAATTAGCGGAGAGGGGACCTTTTTTAATGTTTTTTCTCCGCAGCTCGTTGTGGAAACGATTTTTTGTGATCTATTCTTCTATTTTGCCCACCATATTGAGCATTTTGCAGCCAAAAGAAGAGTTTTTCCCACTTATCGCTCCTGAAAATTTAGATTATCTATATCCAAAAGTACATAATTATTGTTTTTGATAGTAGATAGTAGTATTATACTTTTCACTACTATCTACTTTTATAGTAATAGTAGATTTATATCTACTATTACTATCTACTAAAAAAAGAAACAATCACTCAAAGACCGATAATACCACTTGGAGCATACACTATGGCACTCGTTACCGAAGAAAAAGTATGGGAAATAGCAGATAAAATTGAAGCAGAAGGACGAAAACCCACTGGCGAGGAAATTCGAGGTACGCTGGGAGGGGGCTCACTCACTCCCATTTATGCTGCTCTCAAAACATGGCGCATTAAGCACGAACAAGAAAAATTAGCTCAGCAAGTACCTATCCCTGATACACTCCATACCAAAGGGCAGGTTTTGATACAAGAAGTGTGGGATATAGCTCAACAAGCCGCTGCTGCACAGATACAAACTGAACGTGATGCACTCGAACTCAAGCAGAATGCCATACAAGCTGAAAATGAGGAAATTTTACGAACGGCTGATACATTAAATGCCAACCTTGAAAAGGCACAAGCAGCCGTCCAGCAGCAAGAAAAACAGATTGTTGAAGCCCAAAAGCAAGCTCATGATGCTACTACACAGGTACAAACACTCGAAACTGAGAAGCGTGTTATTCAGCAACAATGGGAACATGAAGTACAAGAACTACGAAAAACTATTGCCAAGCATGAACAGACTATACAACAAGAACGTCAATTGAGGAGTGTTGCCGAAAGTGAGCGTGCTACTTTGCAAGGGACTGTACAAACTTTACAGCAAGAGCATCAATCAACTATCGAACAACAAAAAGGCCAGATTGTTGAAGCCCAAAAGCAGGCTCATGATGCTACTGCACAGGTACAAACACTCGAAACTGAGAAGCGTGTTATTCAGCAGCAGCAGGAACACGAAATACAGGAGTTGCAAAAAACCATTACCAAGCACGAACAAATTATACAGCATGAACAACAATTGCGGAGTACTGCTGAAAGTGAGCGTGCTACTTTACAAGGAACGGTACAAACGTTGCAACAAGAGCGTCAGTTTCTCCAAGAGCAATTTGAACGACTTGAAACTATGCTCAAAGCCCAACAAAACACAATACAGTCATTGCATGATAGCCGCTAGTTTATCCTATATGCTTACTTCATTTACATGGGAAATCCTTTGGAAATCTGAAGAGAAACTCTTCTGATGTAGTGTCTAACTGTTTCCACGCGAACCCCAAGTAATTCAGCAATATGTGTGTCGGCTACTTGATTTATGGCCAAATGGATAACTCTTGTTCTTCTGGTCGAATGTCCGCTATAGTGCTCTGGGTTGAGCCCAATCATCTGGGCACATCGTTTCACAAACCGCCGAAAAGTCCTCTTAGACATAGGTTTATCGGTCCAACGTCCGGTAAACAAATAGTCCTCTTCCCCGATCTGTCTTTCTTGTAAATATTCAACTAAAGCAGCTCTGGTTTCTTCAAATAAGGCAAAAGTAATTCTCTTGCCTGTTTTCTCCATAAATATGGTGACTTCTTGACGAATCATTCCACTAGGGGATTGGACCGTTTTTCCTTTCAAGTTGAGCAAGTCCCCGCTTCTCAGAGATGAATCGATGGCAATGGAGTATAAGACCAATCCTTTTAGATCACTGCTTTTCCTCAAGCTGTTTTTGACTTCTCTAACTTCTTGATATGAAAAAGGAAGTTTATCTCCTACCAGCTTACCTTTATTCCACGGAACGAGCTTTTTCCTCCCCATAGACAAGCTACTGATATTACTTGATTTGTGCCGCAAATATACAAAAGCGGACTTGGGCTTGTCAAGGCTTAATATGAAAGAACATTTTTGTTATGGCTTTGGGAAATTTTTAGGGAAATACCAAATTTATTGAAAAACAGAATCTTCTAGATCCTTTGAAAATAAAGGGATCGCGGTCTTTTAAAAACTGAAGTCCGCTTTTGTATAAAAGCGGACATAGAATTTCAAGTTTTCAGTCAAAAATTAGAGGCATTATGCAAATTTCCTTACTTTTTTATCGGAAAAAATTCGTGGTTTTGTGGGTTCTGATGGGGATTTTTATCTTAGGTCTGCTTTCCAAAAAGGAGGCTTGGGCTGAAGACTGGGTATTGGATACGACTCCTTTGATTGAAGCAGCAGATCGGAAGATTGATGAAGGTCAAAAAATGAAGGAACAAGCCATCTCTATGATTGTGAAATACTTTGAGGCGGGATGGACAGAAGAACAATTAGTGGCTGAACTTGGAGAAGAAATGAGAGAACCCATACAGGAGGCAAAGAGAAGGTTTGAAAACGCTAAATGAAGCGATAAAATCTTATCAGAAATGAATAATGATCTACCGTCTTTCACCTCTATAAAATCTACGTTCACGAAAGGTGATCAAAAAACAGATTCTGGAACTCAGGAAAAAGAAATTGCCCAATCCCTTCATCGAAACCCCTCCACCACCGACAATGTTAAAAAGGCCACCACTTTGGCCTACAAACTTGGCATTGTTGAGAAGCCCGACGGCAGCACCGCCTTTTCCATTGTCGATTCTGATTCCCCCGATCCTGAAAAGTCCCCTAAAAATGAAATCACTGTGACCGCCGGAGAGATCCAAGAAGCGGTTTCTCATCCATTGGCCCCCCCGATCCCCGAACATCTGAACACCGAGCGAGATGCTATCCTAAAACAGAAATTCGCAAAACATCTTTCAGAAAAATGGATTTCGCTTGGCGGGGATCTAGGAGCCGTGGCGAACTTAGAAAATCAAGAATGGTGGAATCGGGTTTATCCCGTGTTGGCGTCCATTTTTCCTGTAGTGAAAGCAAAAGTGGACGCGGGAATTGACCAAGCCAGTATCAATTTATCCGAGGATATTCCTGTACAGATGGCGGTTTCCTCGGTTTTCAAGAATGTCTTTCGGTATCATGAAAAGACTGGAAAACCTCTGGATTGGATCTTTCTCAATAAGAGGTCAGCTTTTCGGATTGATCCCCAAAACCGCGCCCAAAATCCAAACATGTTTGCCATGGGAACAGAAAATTTTGATGAATGGTTGGCCACACAATTTGATGAAGAAATGCTTGGGGAATTTGAGGAAGTGAGGTGAATATGAGAATGAATTTGAAAAAAAATATAATATCAATAGAATAAGACCATCTGTACTCAAAAATGACCAACATAAAAGAGAAAGATCATTCCATGAAAATGGTTATCGAAGCGCCAGACAATCTGCCAAAAGAACTTTTTCAGAAAAGAAAAAGAGAATTCGAGTCGCGTTTAAGGCTCGATGTGGAGGAACCTGTGGATGATCCTGAATTATTGGAAGCCATTCAGTACAGTATCAAACATGATGGAAATGAGAACTTACAGGACTGGAAAGAGTTCTCGGAAGAAATAAAAAAGGAACGACTCCTCTAAAATGTGGCTTGTCAAAACTGCTGCCGGATTTAAGAAAAGCCTCCGCAGATTGGAGCTATTAGACCAAGAACGAATTGAACAGTTTTTTGATGAACGCCGAGGCCAGATTGAAGATCCTTTTCTTTTGTCTGATTTTAAATCTCTCAAAGGCCAAGAAAATGCTTATCGCCTCCGGTTTGGCAAATTCCGTGTGGGTGTGATTTTGGATCATGAAAATCAATGGTTTGTTCTTCGTTACGTTGGAGCACGAGGAGATTTTTATAAACACTTTCCCTAAGCTATCCCCAAATATTCCATTCAAAAATACAGGCTTCTGAAATCAAAGTGATAATGCAATAACTGTTTATTTGCATTTTTTCCACTTTTCTTTAATCTAGTGGTACTAACCCTTTGTCATGAGCTGGCTTGATAAGGTTTTTGGGAAAAGGTATCCCTCTACAGAGGAATGGCTGCAAGAAATAGAGCATTTGAGCCAAGATGCTCTAAATTTTGTGGAAAAGCAGACTGGATTTTTTGAAGAAAAAACGAATCAAGCAATCAATTCTGATTCCAGCGAAAACCCAGATCCTAAAGAAGAGCTTTTGTCAATCATGCTGGAGAGCAAAAAAGAGGCCGAGGAAGAAATGCAGGCATTGGCCGAGGAACACGCGGACGACCCAGCCATGACAGTTGTGATAAAAAGATTGAAAGAAAGAAGGATGAAGTTAGCTGACAAAAACATAAAAAGATTTGCTAAGTAAAGTAAGTCATTGAAGAAATGAAGTAATTTAAAATCTGTGAGGGTGTATGAGTAACGATAACGTTTTAGTCTTAAATCCAGAGCATGGCGATATTTCCTCTTTTGGTCGTCATCATTTAGAAAATTTCCAAAACACTAGTTTTTTCGATAGGATGTTTCCCACTGTCGAATCAAAACTTCAGGCCCAAAGACGGCTTGCTCGTGTAAGATCATATATGGATTTTGAGCAAAAGTTGATTGATTTGTCTATAGAAGTTGGGCTAAAGACTATGAAAACAAGGCTCCATGAGAATCTAAATATTGAAATCAACAATTCCAACTTGAGACAAGACAAAGAACGAGCACGGTTAATGAGGGAGAGAGAAGAGTACATGAGAAGTGAACTCTCAATGTTTATCAAAAATTATACTACGGCCTATAAAGAAGCTATGAGTTGTGAAATTGAGAGTATGAGAACAAAAGTATTGGCTCGATTGGAAAAAGTGGAGAAAATCTTTTTTGAGAAGCTGGATGAACTTGATAATAATTTTATGAAAGCTCTCGTTTAACAACTGTTTGGTGATGTGGTGGGATTTATCCTGACTTGTTGGGGGGATGGTTGTGGACTAGTTCCAAAAGAAGCCCTTTAATGGAGGGGATACGTGGATACTCTAGAAAGACTCAGTGTGGATTTTCAAATTCTTGAAAAATTTGCTCTCCTCCCAATAATCAGGTACAACCTGCATTAATGGAAGCTGCCCCCTACGACTGCACTGAACCCGGAGTCCAAACGATAGCTCAGTATCAAGAAATTGTCTGTGATAAACTCCAACAATACGGATGCCCAGAAAAATTGCTTTGGTTGACCGAGTGTATCAGTATTTTAGATTTTGCTGGGTGGCATGGGTCGAATCTGGCACTAGACCTTGGGCTCAAGGGATATTTGGGGGTGGTTTATTTTCATGAGAGCAGTAATGTCATGTGTCATCAAGGTTTCAATAACGATGAAGAATTTGAAGAGGCGTGTAAGCATGTGGCCGAACTGATGGGAGATATGAGCTATTACTAGTCGAAGGATAGAAACAAAAGAGGGGGAATGGAAATCGAACAGAGCGAATCCAGAGCGTTAGTGCTGAGCGACTTTGAGAAATTCAAGCAAAAACGTATTGAGATTGGGAAAAAACAGAATTTTACAACGATGCTGGTGGATCAAGAATCGGCTGACCAATGGGCCTTGAATCGAGGCGCACACCATTTAATCTTGGGGATGTCGGGGTCTGGGAAGACTTTTTCTACTTTCAAATGGATGCTGACTGATATTGCGAGTGGGGTTCATCATACGGTCATTATTGATCAAGAAGGGGGAATTTCAGACTACCTTCTGAAAACCGAAGAGGTAAAATTTGCGCTCGATCAAGGCCGATTTCATTATGTGAGTCCAGAAAATCCGTCTTTGGGATTAAACATTTTGGATCCAAGAAATCGCGTAAAGCTGAAGGACATTTTTTTAAGGGTGGATTCCACGGCGCTTTCTGATGCTATGAATAGAGCTTTGGAGGCAATAGAAGAGGGACTGGCAACTGTAGGAGGCAGCCTGATGGATTTTGCTTCTGTGATTCAGGATTCTAACGATGCTCGGAAGCGTTTGGTGAAAATGCTTTTTGAGAGAGGGGAGAAAGAAAAAGCGAGAAATCTTTTGGATGTCCTTGAAAAAGGAGCTACCGAAAAGAAGACGTGGAACGGGCTTCTGAGCCGAGTGCATAAACTGATAAACCATGACTATGTGAAGGACTTTTTATGCAATTTGGAGAACACTTTTGATATTCGTAGGCTCCTGACAGGGAAGCAGGCCCAGGTTATCCTCATCAATCTTGAGGGAGGGGGAGACAGTTTTCTCCATCCGGCCCAAAAAAGCGTCATTGGCCAGGTGTGTATCTCTTTGATTCAGTTGGTGGGCATGAAGCGGAGAGGCGCCGAAAAAAAACAGATTTTCCTCTATGCTGATGAGATGCAGGAATTTACGAGCGAGGAATCTATCAGAGAAATTGTTTTGCGGGCCAGACAGCATAAGCTCAGTGGTATTTTCATTACTCAGGGGCTTAACAGTCTCAGCAATTCTCTCCAAAATTCTATCTTAGATGCGGTAAATGTGATTCAGTGTTTTAACGTGTCTGACAGCAATGCCAATATTATGAATCGAACTTTTGGTTTGAATCGACGAGATTCAGAAGAAGGACTCAAAGATTCTCGCTATGGGGATAACGGCGCAGCTGTGACCATTGATGGCAGAGAATATACTCTTACCATGCTCCCAAAATATGTGAGTCTGGTAAGAGTCGTGAATGAAAACGAAACAGAGATTTTGTATGTTGATGGAAGAGGTGAGGATATTTTTGGGTATTCCATTGGGATGTTGGATCGAGACCTAAGACATCTAATTTGTATGAAAAACAAAAGCCCTCTTTTTGTTTTGGAGCCCCCCTCCGAAGAAGATTTGAGGCAGAGAATTCGGACATTTTTAAACGATAGAGAGCCTGGAGATTCTCCCAAAAAAGCCTCTCCCCCACGGGCCACAAAAGATATTTTTACGAGAAGAGAAGCGCGCTATTGAGAATATTATCAGAAAGGCAAACATCTACCCAGGCGGGAGGTTTGAGGGATTGGATTCTTTCTTGTCTCTCGATAGAAGGGACGGAAAAAATGAGATAATCAAAGAAATATTCGTCTATGAGTCGGATCTGTTCATATTTGGAGAGCTTCCCACGAATATAGTCGAGGCTTTCGGTGGCTCGATCTACCTCAATGTACAATCTGGTTGTTCTGATGGTGACTTCGATATCTGGAAGCAGAGCCAAATTCCGTCCAGTAGAACTCGTCCAGGACATTTCTAAGATCGGGACTCGGATAATTTTGCCTTTTTTGTTGGTCGTCGTAATATAGTTAAAATCGGCTGCACATGTGGCTTCTGGGAATCGCTCTTTTATATCCAAGATGTGTTCGACTATCAGAAGGTGGTGTTTGATGTTTCCTGCTTTCGGGAGAGAGATCCGGCTTTTTATGGCGGTCTGACAAATCTCATTCGCCAGTTCCACTCCTTTTTGGGTGAGACAATAGACGACTTCTGGGCGTCCTACCTGATAGGATAAGGGCAGCGAAAAAGACTTGATGAGTTCATTTTTGACCATCCTTTGGATGTAGTTGTCCTGACTGCTTTTGGAAGGAAAGAGCCTTAGCTTTTTTATGTCTCGATGTCGGAGTATTTGCAGAAAATAAAATGCTCTGAGTAGGGCCTTGAGCCTCTCATTGGCAACCATCTAGTGTCCTTGATTTAGAGTGATTGAGATATGAATTAACCTATGAATTAAATATCATTCAAATATTGTACAAAGTCAGTAAATACCTGCTCTTCCTGGGAGAGTTCTATTGTAATTGGAATTAATAAATTTCATTTTTATTCTTCAAAAATCAGAATAAAAGCTGAAATTGATTTAGATTCCAATGTACGCTAGAACCGCAAAGCGATGAACGATTCAAAATTGTTTGGTCACAATTTTTTTCGTTGCGTCGCGCCACGGCGCGAAATCTAAAAATTTTGGAGATATTTTATGTCTGCGGTGGCAAGAAATATTTTAAAAGCAAACGAATTATCGAGAAAGTTGGAACTCGTTGTGAGTGATATGAGTGCCAAAGAAATTAAAAAGAATTACGAACGAATCAAACACAAGGCGCAAGAAATCAACATTATTCTAAATTTGGTTGGTGAGTTTGCCGATGAAGTGAAAGTCGATCCAAGAGGAGAATATCACTTAGAGTTTAATGAAATATATCTGTCTTTAGGCAATATAACGGGTCGAGTTTCTTTTGCTATGGATCAAAAAAGTTTTTGGGAAAGCTTACTTCAAATAGCCCAGAAACTTCTCACTGGTACGTCCGGCACCTCTAAGTCTGTACGCCATAAGCAGCAAATAGACTATATCGAGAAGGACGACTTTTTGTAGTGTTAACCTCTGTCGATTCGTTTGAGATAGTTTTCGTGTGACCGGTGTTGCCTATCTCTTTCTCTTTCAGAGGATCGGTCACGTCTGGACGACTCTGAAAGGCTTTCTTTGCGTTCCCAATTCTCAAAAAAGAATCTTTCTCGTTGTTCCCGCTCCGCTGTACTTTTTTCTCTGATTGCCTCCGCATGCATTGAGGCAATTACTCTTTTATTTCTTCTTTCGTATTCGTTTTGCTCTTTTTCGTGTTCGAGGCGTGCTTCTTCCACGCCTTTCGCTAATTTTCGCTGGTTGATGGGTTCCAATCGCACTCCCTTAAAGGCTCCTGTAGCGGTTCGATGTTTCAGTTCGTCGAGTTCTCGGTCTTTCTGATCTAGGTTTTTCCCCAGTTTTTCTAGTTTCTGCTCTAAGATTTGTATCTGAGACTTATCATGTTCGAGTCCCATGCCCTCGATCACGGCCTTTATCTTGTTTTCGATGGATTCCTTCTCTGATTCTCTGAATACGGGCTTTTCTTCGATGAATTCTTCTTCAAAATGCTCCATAAAGAAGTTATTCTTTTGAATCCAGAGGGCTCTGGTGGCGTCGATGAGATTGTTTATTCTCATCTGTACTTGCTGGTGCAGAATAACCAATTCTTGGCCTCTTGTAGTGTTAACTGTATTCGGTCCTTTGATAACCTTTTTATTTCGGTGAACCAGATCGTCGAATACTTGAAGCGCCGACTTGTATTCTTCGACCACCAATTCATATTTTTTAAAGAAATTATAGAGCTTCTTTTCTTGGTAGGATCTGAAGAAGTTGGTGCAATCTACTTTTATAAAAAAAGCTATCTTGTCTAAGGAGGTCTCCATGTCGTTCAAAGAATCTTCTGTGGGGAGAGTGAGGTGGCTTATGTCTTTGATGGTTGTGAGACTGTTTATCATGTTATCCTCTTTTTTTATTCAGTTGATCTAACTTTCGGTTGATTCTCTGAAGTCTTTCATCCTGCTCTATTTTCGATTTGAGGGCTAAGTTTTTTCTATTAGTTCTTGCGCTAAACGCCTCCTTTACGAGCAAAAAAATAAAAACTATGGCGAATAGAAGCTTGGAAAATATGTAGTATAGAACTATCCCTATGACGAGCAAGATATTCCCAATGTGAGGGAGGGCACACAGGATCACAATTCCATAACACAATAATGCAATTCCTGCGGTGACAGGATTAGGGAAAATCGCGAAAACTACTGTCAGTATGACGGCCCAAATAATGGAGCCTCCTAGAGTTTCATAGTCTCTCACCGTACCTCATTATTTCTTGGAGTGCCTTTAGTTTGTGAGCCATGGCTATTTGAGCTTTTATCTGTGCTCGGCATCGTCTCATCTTCTTTTTTTCATTCGCTCGTTTTGCAAGCCCGTTTTTCCCCAGAAGCGTGAAGTTCGTCTGTTTGTAGTTTGTAATCAGTCTTTTTAGTTTGGTTGATGAATCCTTCATATTTTTAAGGTTTTGGATGTATACCTGATTATATCCTTTGCGGTGGATCTCTCCCATGAGGTTAGCACAGTCGTCTACCCATGTCTGGCTCCAATCGTCATAGCTGATGAGTCCTAGTTTTTCTGCATCGATCCCCCAGCGTAGATTCTTGAAAACCGAAACGTTTCCAAACCACTTGACCGCCAGAGCCTTGTACCATCGGCCTTCGTCTTTGGTGTTCATGAGGTAGGTGTTCAGCGCGTCTTGAGTGGCTTGGTAATTTTTGTCCATGATGTATTGGAGCTTTTCGTATTTTTCTGGATCTTGAGCCTTTATCATAGCGAGGCCGGATTTCGAGAGGGCTTTTGCATATTCACGCATGAATCTGATGCTGTTTCCCTTTTTAGTCCTTGGGAGTGTCACTACGAGGCCCCCTGTCATAGTTCTTTTGTGTTTTACTTCTCGGCCATAGGCGAGTGTGATTTTTTCCATCTGGGAAATGTCTAGTCCCATTTGAGTAAATTTTTGAATGGCTTTATTGAAATGCCGAAACAAAGCTCCTTCCGAAATTTTGTGCTTTTCGGGCCGGATGTGGATGTTTACCCCTCCTGGTTGCGGATCTGTGGGGGGGGATTTTTGTTGTGGTTGCTTTTCTGGGGGAGTGTTTTCTGGTGGGGGATAAACGTTGGTCTCTTGAACGTCTTCTTGGGAGGCCCCACTCCCTCCCACGGATCCGTCAGCCCTTCCGATATATCGACTGCGGGTTTTTACGGTGTTGCCTACGCGGTAGCTTTCTTGTTCGTAAAGATAAGGAATCCCTTTGATTGTTTTCGTGACTTGATACATTCACCCCCTCCCTCTATTTCTTTTCCTTTCTTCGGAAACGGTGTACGGTGAGTTCTCCCTTAATTTATTAATCGCGTCGTCTACAGCATCCCTGATAGCCTTTGCGTCTTTTTGTTGCAGTTCATCGAGTCTGTCAAATTCTTCTATTACTGATTCATGCACTTTTTTCGCTTGATTCTGCACTTTGCGAATTTCTGGGTCTTCACGGTACTTTTGTTCTACTTTGTTTCTTAGACCTCCTTTTCCATAGTATGATAAGAAGGCTTTTTTTTCTAATTTTTCAAAGAAGAAAAATTGGAATGCAATTAGGTTACTACTGATAACTAAAAGTCCCATAGAGTAATAATCTACAGGCTTGTGGTTGCTGTAAATCATCAAGAAGGCAAGAACAGTAAACACCATACAACCTCCTAAAGATTTTTCAGCCCCGTCATGAGATACATTATCCTCCTCCAATAAAATAATTTTTCCGATAGAGTGTAAGCCCATGAAAGTTTGTGAGATAAGGGTTCCTACAAAGAATGAAATGAGAAACCATTTTTCTATTTCCCAGTTTTTGGAATTCCCAAGCATATCTATTCTTAAATATATTCCGAAACTAATCACACTATTGATGAGGAAGGTTATTGTTGTCGTGTAACCGATTTTCGTTTTTAAGGCGCTCAATTTTTCATTTTGACTTTCACTCATTGTTTTTCTCCCCTGCTTTATTTTTCATAATCTGATCCTGAAGGATATGAGCTAGCTTTTCTGTGGCTGGTTCACACATGAGTTCAATCAGGTGGGGAGGTACGGGAGTGCTTTCTTTTATTGCTTTCAGCGTGTTTTGAAGAGCGATTTTTATTTTTCTTTTTTCTGTGTCATCTAGAGATTTTATGCTTGCATAGTATTTCTTCGCAATCTCTTTGGCATCCACAAAACCAAGTTCCTTAAGCATTGCATAGGCGGTCTGAGCAATTTCTTTTCCTAAGGAATTTTTTGTCCCTGGACTACTTGCTTTTTCAGCCTTTTTTTCTTCGGATACGGTGTATGGTGAGTTGTCTCTTAGCTTATTGATGGCTTCTTCTACTGTTGCTTTGATGTCGCTAGCATCTTTTTGTTGTAGTTCATCAAGTCTAGAGTATTCCTTGATTTCAGATTCATGCACTTTTTGGGATTTTTCGGCGGTGGCCTTCCTCTCTTTTGACTCTTCAAATTTCTTTTTTATCTCTTTTTCATAATGACTTACAATTTGCGTGTACATTTTTTGGACTTCTTCTTTGGAGAAAGCCTCTATTTTGGGTAATGGACTTTGAGGATTATTCTTCCTCATAAAGAGCCAGAATGCGAGAGCTGCCACTACTGCTGAATTTGCCCAGATGATGAACATTACATCATCTTTTTTCCCGTAGCTTAGATAGGGGGATTCATAGTGGTGAGGATCGTAATAGACTCTCACTTCTTTGTACATAAATAAATCTGTCTTTGCTGTAATGGATGGAAAAAGATTTTTTGGATTGATTTGCCCTGTTTTTTCTTCTATCCAGGCTTTTCTTTGGGGTGAGTGGCTAATGGTAAATGCTCCTAAGTCTCTTAAACTATCGCGAGGTATTAACGCTATTCCAACAATTTTGTTCCAATCAATGAGACTAAAAAACGAACCTTCTTCTGCAGCAGATTCAAATAGCACGTTAAGTGTTTGCCCAATATTATTCCAGGGATCATTTTTTTTATGTTTTATAGTCTTGATAGAGTATTCAGCAATTTTTTCAGCGTATTTTTTTGTTTCCCTTTCAGACTGTCTGTTTTCAATTGAAACTCCATATCTCCAACTTTCGACTACAGCATAAAAATCCTCTATACCATCCACTGCAACGTAGCTAATAACACATGAGAGTATTAAGATTAGTATGAGAAAAACTATTTTCGCTCCATTGTCTTCTGTAGTATCGTTCATGAAGTTGCCCTTTCCCTCTTAGTGATTTTTTTATCTTTCTGAAGATCTGGCTGCTTCCAGTATGCCGATTTTGTGGCTAAAATACAATCGAGGAAGATTTCTTGCCTCAGTCAAGAAATTTTTCCTTAGCCTTTCAATGCTTTTCGCAATTCCTGAAGGAATGGAACAGGTTTGCAAATACGGAATTTGTGCTGATGTGCCACATCAAGCAAATGATTATCATACGTGACAATATGGGAAGCATCTCCATTGTGAGCACAGAGAATAAAGGCAATGTCGTCGGGATCGGTGGGGTACTGTGAGGTGCGGAAATGAAAAGTTTGAATGGGGACATGTTCTGCGATCTCCATTAGATCCGCCAATAAGTCTTCAATAATTTCTTGAGGAACCCCCACGAACTCCAACTTTTCAAAATATTCTTCGAGAGTGTCGAAAGAATAAAGAAACTGAAGGTTACCCTGTCTCCAGTGTTCAAAAATTTCTCGGTTGGGGCTTTGTGGATTATTATTTTGTGCAGCAATCACTACATTCGTGTCAGGAACGACTCGGAAGGTGGATCTCATTGTTATTTATTGAGGTGTGCGCTGATCTTATCTTGGGTTTTGAAAAAATTTTCAAAGGCTTGCTCTCTCGTGTAGCCTTGGGCTTTTCTTTCTTTGAGTTTCTTTTCTACTCGGCGCATGGTTTCTACAAACCGTGGATTGTGGGTTTGTCGCACGATAGAAATTTGGTCTCCTTGGTATTTGATGCTCACAGAGACCTCTTCTCCTTGTTTTTCTGGAAGAATTTCAAGAAGCATTTCTGGATGTTGTTGTAACTGGTCGAGAGAAATTTCTTGTACGGATTCCATGGAGTCCCGTTTTTCTGAGGTGGATTTCATTTTAATGGATGATTGCCGCTAGTATACTGATTTAGGAGTAAAAGCGCAAATGGAGGAGTATTTTTGAGAATTTACCAGGCGAAAGATTTCTTTCGCCTGGTAATGCTTTTCCTTGCTTTCTTAGACATCATTTTCTATAGAGTAATAAATTTTTCAATAGAACCGTATTTTTTGATAATGGATTCTGTTCCTTGTGGGGAATATGTCTGGAACCCCTGTACATATGCTTTCGGGCTATACTGAGCAATATCTTTTAAGACAGCATAATCAAGGTTCACTGGTATGAGATCTTTCAGAAAAAAAATGTACTCCCAGTATCGGTAACCTTCTGAGGTTTCTATGTGTCCCCAAAGTTTTTCCGAGAGTTCCCGACTTTGTTTAGGGAATATGACCTTAGCGACATGATGAATCCTTTTGTCTTTGTAAAAAAACATGAAATCGTTGGGCTTGATTTTCTTCCATGAGGGGACATTCCCTTTGATGCCCCATATCTGAAATTTTTCTCTTCCTTTCAGCATATTTTGTTCTTCGAGAGTCAAAAATGGATGAATTGCTTCTTTGGAGCAACCATCCAAAACCGTTTTCTGAAAATTCTGGCAGGAGCGTGCATCTGATTTGGGAACAAGAAAAATATGAGGTTGATGAGATGGGCTTAAATTGCTCTTGCCAACCTTTGACACACGTAAATGCGAACGTGAGTCATGACCGAAACCGACATTGTGTAGCGTCTTCATTTTAGTGGAGGTTAGGAAATAAAAGACGGATTCACCATAAAGTGTGTAGCCCAAAAAGCAAATAAATTCCCTTGATTTATCATGTCTTTTTGTTTTATTGTGTAGCCCAAAAATTGACTCAATTTCACCAGACTTCTACACTGAGAGAACATTAATATTTAACCATGGCGTTTATCACTACTAGGAAATATAAAGACAGCCAATACTATTATCTAAAGGAATCGAAGCGAGCAAATGGTAAGTGCAGAAAAATAGTTTTGTTCTACATAGGTAAAAAGCTGATCCTCCCAAGAATCGTCATTCAAAAATTTCGGATTAGCCAAGAGGCGGTGCGGAGAATGAAAGAGAAATATCCTGATTTGAAGATTTCAGGTTAAAAATACTTTTTCCTTTCCCCTTAACTACTAATCCAGTGACATCTCGGCAAGAATTTGCTTCTTCCCCGGTTGTCCGTTATACTTAGACCAGTAATTTTCAATCAGTTATGACACCTACAATCAAAGAGGCTCCTATGGAAATGGTTATGACAATCCAAGAAATTGATGAGGCCCCCAAAAAAATTAAGGCACTGAACAGACCGCCGGAAACGAAAGTGTCATTGATTATTGAAGAGGAGGTGACCACAGACAACAAACCCAAAAAAGGAACCGCAGCAGCCGTCCAAGAATACCTCAAAAATCATAAACCTCTTTTAAATGGGATGTCTGAAGAGGTGAACGCCTTGGGGAAAGAATTCAGAGAAAACTTCACTTTTTAGGAGAGAATGGCAAAATACCTGATTGACAGCAATATTATTTCCTACCTCGATGACGAAGACTCGCCCTTCCACGAAAGTGTAAAACAGAAATTTTTGGCTCTCGGGGGCCACAACGAACTTTGTATTTCCATTTTGTCTTTGTATGAATTCGATTATCTGTAGTATTCCACAGTGAACTAACATTTACGAGTGGAATGATCGCTTAGGAATCCGGCAGTTTTTTCAAGAAAGAAACCTGCTATGAATGAAAAAAGTA
>JANQJL010000004.1 GCA_028281675.1 Simkaniaceae bacterium | reverse complement strand
TCACCTTCGCCAAGGTGGCCTCACCTTGGCTCGGCACTCAGCTTGTATCTCCGCTAATTCAAAAGGCCGCTGCCGCGAAATAGGTGGCATTCACGGGTAGTACAAACCTTTACCACAATTTCAAGCTATGAGTCAATACGGATGATTCGCGCAGATAAAGGTAATACCCCGGATGCCACTTATTTTGAAGCAGGTTCTATGAGATCGCTTGAGGTTCTCTTGCCTGCTTTCGGTACATCAAGGTATTTTCCGTGAATTGAAGCTGCACTTGATCACCATTCATAATTTCACCTTTAAGGATCGCATTTGAGAGCATATTGATCACCGTTTGTTGGATGAGCCGTTTTAGCGGTCTTGCCCCAAAGATTGGATCGTACCCCTCGTTGGCTAGGTGCTCTAAGACTTCCGGGGTCCATTCTAAAACCACATCTTTATCCTCAAGCCGTTTTTTTACCTGCTCAAGTTGAATAAGGACTATTTTTTCCATATCTTTTTTCTGGAGAGGTAAGAAGGGGAGGGTTTCATCGAGGCGGTTGATAAACTCTGGACGGAAGTGGGAGCGAATCACGGGATCGACGATCGAAAGAACGGTCTCTTTTGTTAGCTCTCCTTTATGGGAGAGGAGTTGCTCACTTCCAAGGTTTGATGTCATGATAAAGAGGGCATTTTTACAGTTAACAGTTCGCCCTTTACTATCGGTGATCCGACCATCGTCAAAGATTTGGAGGAGGATATTAAAGACATCTGGATGGGCTTTTTCCACCTCATCGAGGAGGATAACAGAGTAGGGGCGGCGGCGGATCGCTTCGGTGAGCCCACCTCCTTCATCATATCCTACATATCCTGGAGGAGAGCCGATGAGTTTGGAAATGCTATGTTTTTCCATGTACTCTGACATATCGAGGCGAATCATCGCCTCTTCTTGACTAAAGAGCTCTTTGGCAAGGGCTTTAGCAAGCTCTGTTTTACCAACTCCTGTCGGCCCAACAAAGAGGAAGGCTCCCATCGGTCTGTTGGGATCGCTTAGTCCAGCACGCGAGCGGCGAATCGCTTCACTAATGGCTGTAACAGCGATATCTTGTCCCACAACACGGCTACGAAGGGTATTTTCAAGAGTGAGAAGTTTTTCTACTTCTCCCTCGAGCATTTTATTAACAGGAATCCCTGTCCATTTGGCAACGATTTCTGCGATGAGTTTTTCATCGACCTCTTCTTGAAGGAGACGCCCCTCTTTACTTTTTAAAGCTTCTTCTTCGTCTGCAATCTCTTTTTCTAAAGAGGGAATTGCTTGATAGCGGATTTCAGCGACTTTATTAAACTCAGCGTTTCTTTCTGCCTCTTCTTCTTGGAAGCGGAGCTCTTCAAGCTTTCCCTTTTTTTTCTTCAAACTCTCTAAACTTTTCTTCTCTTGATTCCACCGTTCTTTAAGAGTGTTTAGTTCTTCTTTTGCCTCAGCAATTTGCTCTTCGAGCTTCTTTTCTTCCCCTTTGGATACGGGAGTTTTTTCCCTTTTAAGGGCTTCTTGCTTGACAATGAGTGTGCTAAGAGCCCTTTCTTTTGTATCGATGGGAAGGGGGCGCGAACCAATTTGCATTCGGATAAGAGAGGCAGCTTCATCGATCAAATCAATCGCTTTATCGGGAAGCTGTCGGTCGGTAATATAGCGCTGAGAAAGAATCACAGCCACATGAAGGGCATCTTCTGTAATCCGGACACCATGATAGTTTTCATATTTTTCCTTAAGCCCCCGGAGGATGGAGATGGCATCCTCTGTAGAGGGTTCTTCTATAAGGACAGGTTGGAACCGTCTTTCAAGAGCGGCGTCTTTCTCGATATACTTTTGGTATTCGGCAAGTGTTGTAGCTCCAACGCAATGGAGAGTTCCCCGAGCAAGAGCTGGCTTTAATAAATTGGCAGCATCCATTGCCCCTTCCGAGGCTCCTGCACCGACAAGGGTGTGCACTTCATCGATAAAAAGGAGGAGCTCTCCTTCAGACTTTTCAATTTCTTTTAAGATCGCTTTGAGTCTTTCTTCAAACTCTCCTCGATATTTTGCCCCTGCGATCAAACTTCCCATGTCGAGGGCAAAGAGTTCTTTCCCTTTTAAAGAGTCAGGGACATCTTCTTGGATAATGCGCTGGGCAAGACCTTCAGCAATGGCTGTTTTACCCACACCTGGATCTCCAATCAATAGGGGATTATTTTTTGTGCGGCGCGATAGAACTTGAATGGTGCGGCGGATCTCTTCGTCCCGACCAATAACGGGATCGAGTTTTCCCTCTTTGGCAAGGCTTGTCAGGTTTTTGCAGTATTTCTCTAGCGATTGGAGACTTTCCTCGCCGCTGGGGCTGTCCATCTTTTGTCCTCCACGGATTTCTTTGATTTTGTCTTCGATTTGCTTTAGAGTAAGCCCCGATTTCTTTTTCCAACTTGTAAAGGGGTCTTCAGAGTTTTCCCAAAAGACGTAGAAAAAGTGATCGCTACTGATATAAGTATCTCCCCATTTTTGCATGAGGGCATTGGCATTATTAATTTGCTGATTTAAAGAGGGGCTTAAGTTAGGCTCTGCTCTACCTCCTGAAAAAGTTGGTAGAGAATCGAGTTTTGTTTTTAGGCTTGTAACAAGAGCCTTTGGGTCTAAGCTTAGAGCGCTCGTGATTGTTCGAAAATAGCCCGAAGGGTCTTCGAAAAATGCTAAAAGAATGTGGTGTTCGGTGACTTCGGTATGGTGCCGCTCTTTGGCTGTTTGAACAGCTGTTGAAAGGGCTTTAGTGGTTGATTCAGTGAATTGTGGATTCATACTTCCTCCTCATCTATAAGCAAGCCCATTTTAGTGCTTAAAAAGGGAAAAGTCAAGATTCTGATTAGTTCGTATTAAGGGGACGAGCAAGCACAGAAGTGTTTGAATTTGTGTTAATAATTCGGTAAGGATAGGTAGGGTTATTACTCTTTTCGACCTTTAGGGGAACGGGGAGAATCCAAGTCTGTGAGGTACTCAAATCTTGGGGTGCAATTTCCCAGGATGTTCTATTACTGAGAACTAGAATTTTTCCCCCATGAAGATTTTCTTCAACGGTGATCTCTTCTCTTTGCTGTACATTTTCATAAGCAATGACTTCTTCAATCTTAAGACCAGAGCTTGCAAGTATCGGAAGGGAGGCAACAATCAAAATAAACATAAAATATCCTTTTCTCCTTTCTAAAGGTTTTTTTCTAGAAGTGCAAGTAAAGACATTCCGGGGTTGTAGTAAAAACATGATTCGTATATTTCCCATGAGTATAGGAATAACAGAGGACCTGATGTGCAAAGTCTTACATTTGTTAACCCCCTTAAATCGGGAAAACTTGAAGAATATAAAGCCTTCGTCGTTGAAATACTAGGCCCCCGTAAAGAAGAGTACTTTGACCTATTGAAGCGCTATGGACTTAGAACAGCAAAAGTCTATTATCATAAGCTAGGCGATAAAGAGTTTGTCATCGTTTTTCATGACGCGGAAGACGATGCTCTGGACCGATTAGCAAATTTTGCAAACTCAGATCATCCTCATGATCAATGGTTTTTTGCGCAATTGACAAAGCTCCATGATTTTGAAGCCTCAGGTGGGGAGACGCAAGCTGAGCTATTATTTGAAATCGATACTTCCTCGTAAGTGGCACTCCGGGGTTTAAGATAGATTTATAGCTGAAGTAATTTAAAATAGTGAAAATTCATCCAGATCTTTTCACCGACAATTTTGCGCTCGATCTCCCTGGCTTGCACGAAGCCAGCTTCGTT